>JARBAU010000207.1 GCA_029237525.1 Nitrososphaerales archaeon
TGTGCTATATCTGACAAAATTACATCAGTTTCTTCTAAAAGTTTTGAAACCTTTTTGTCTCGTAGACTATAAAATATGTTTTTCCCTTGTCTTCTATTTTTAACAAGTCCACAATCTAACAAACATGACAAATGGTTTGATATGTTAGATTGATTTTGGCCAGTTTCTATGACTATTTGAGACGTTGTCTTTTCTCCTTCACGCAGTGATTCTAATATGGAAAGCCTTGTAGGGTCTCCAAGTCCTCTAAATAACTTTGCCTTTAATCCAAGCTTTTGTAGTTGTATTGACACATTATTAATCAGTGATATGTTAATTTGTTAATGTGTTACTTAAATGTAACTAAATCTATGTCAGACTTATAATACATGGGAACAAGGCATGATAATTCAGATAAAGGCCCATATCGCACATAAAATAATGGTTGCTTTTATGTTGCGAAATTTCTGCTTTTTATTATTATTTTTAGTTATTTTCATAAATATCACGATGCTTCCAAATTATACATTAAAGCCAGATAGTAGATTATCGATATATAGCACAGATACTATTGCGTATGCTCAGCAGCATCAGCCACAACAAGCAGCAGTTATTCCAGCTATCAATAACAGCCAAGAGTGGATTGATAATCAATCGAATACTAAAATTCAGTTTACCTATATCAATTACACTAAAGCTGTAGGCAGTACAATTAAGACTATGTTAAGTAAAGAATCAGTAAAACGACAAGAAGAAGTATGGAATATAGTAACGGAACAAGTAAAGAATAACTATGCAAATGTGCAAATGTTGATCATGGTACTCTTGTGGGAATAGATAATGAATCTATTTGTGTGACTGCTAAAAAGCGATAACAACTATAAACAAAGATTAACTACTTCAAGTCTCATACAGTATATAGAATATCATGCAATACATCAGATCTAGCATATTGTAATTTTCTAATACTGTATCCCAATCACAACTATTACTATAGGTATCTAATATTGCCATTTGGATCACCACAGAAAATAAGATATGCTATTTGTCAAAACTATCCAAAATGAGAGTAACAGATAATGAGAGGGCGTATTCCAGTGCTACTACTAATGTACTAATAGAGTCATCAATAAATCTTATAGTATGCCTTATTTTATTTAAAAAAACGAAAAGGGTATTCTAAAAGAAAATGTGAATATCATAAAAATCTAATCAAAGGTAATTTCAAGTTCACCAGGTGAAGAATTAAACCCAACGAACCGTAGTAATGATGTTATTTAATTAAATTATAGTAAATCTAAAATCATAATCAATTATGTAATAGTTAATTACACCCATTTCCTATAGCTAGTTATTATTATGTGCACCATAAAGACTGACTAAATTTCTGAACGGGAAAATGATTAATGGAAGTTAGTCAGATTTTTCGACTGTATTGAGGTGGAACATAATTATACATGGTGATCATGGCCTTGTGATAAGGGCACATCTTACCAAAATGACCATGAATTACAGTGTTGTCGCAGTCAGCACATGAACAGTCTTTAGACGTCCTGAGTATGAGTTGTCATTACTCCGTCCTCATTATTCCTAGGTTTGATTTGTAGATCTGTATTTTTTATTGGCTGCGCGTCTCAAATGTGAAAAGTGCAAAGACAACATAATCTTTATCCAAAACTGCTTTTTTTATAGCCATTATACTTGCAATACCATATTGGCTGCTCTGGATGGAGTTATTCAGCTTGGCAGGCTATCATCAATAAGTGGAGAATTCTAGATGGTTAAGTTACTACTCCCAACAAGAAGCCATTGCAAGTCATGTACTCTGTGGTGATATTAGATTTGCAACTCTCAACAGCCATAACATTACTAGGTCTTACAATAACGAACCTCTGACTAGATAGAAAGGTAGTTGTTGATAGACCTCCAGTATTACTAATCACAGTCTACCAACAACTATGCTTATTATGCTTGTTGTCTACTCTTGTCCGCAATTTATGGAACCCGAAGGTTCGCTATACCAAGCTTCTTTGAAATCAATGAGCTTTTTGTACTATATCTGAAGACATATACACTTTCACTTTACCTTGACCATATTGTCCTCAACTTTTACCTCATACCTCTCTTGATCGTAGGTTCTGATAGGGTTCATCATTTTGTACACAAACTCAGACAATTTCTCTGGGAGTGGATCCATCCCTTCCGGGGGCGTCAATCTGGGTTCCTTCAATTTTTGCCCAGTTATTATATCAAACTGAGCCCCATGAAATCCGCATGTGACCTTGTTTTTAGCAGCTTCCAAGTGGCCCATTGAAAGTAAAGCGTTCATATGCCCACACCTATCAGCGATAGCGTAGAATTTCCCGTCAACCTTGGCAATCAAGATTTCCCTTCCGTCAACTTCTACATGTTTCATACTACCCTCAGGTACTTCATCGGCTTTACACGCATCTCTGAAATAGTCGTTTCGCTGATTTGAGACGCTCAATGTTTCCCACATGTTTTTTTGTGCTTCTTTATTGTTGTAGTTTTTCATTTGTCTTAAATTGTTCTAGTCGTAGCAAGTTTTTATCTTGGATGATTACGAAAATGCAATACTAATCGACTGTACTAGAATGTAATCTTTGAAATACAATTGGAAATAATTTGAAGTGATTCAGGAGCAGGATATTAGAACAGTAGATCATGCCACATTCTAAACATAGTTATATTTTATAAATCGATATAAGATATAAATATTCATACTGTCATACTTCGATAATAAATGACTAACAACACTATAACGATTAGATCGGTATGATAATTAAGAACATTTCTTTACGCAAAATGTGAGACCTATTCAATATTTGGATAAACGCAATTGTATTCAAAGCCGATATAGAATTGAAGAATCGTTTTGTATTATAATACTCATAGTTCTTGACTTACGTAACTACAGGAAAGATTTTTTGATTGCATAATTTCAGCTTCTCACATCCTAATGATCTCACTAGTTGTAATTTACTAAACTAATGTATAGTGGTCAAAGTACATAATAACATGAGAATCTATTAATGAATAAACCTATTCAAATACGTGAATAAACCTATTCAAATACGTGGACTCTTTGAGACACACTTAACTGTAAGTGATCTCCAGCGATCTATTAGATTCTACTGCGATATAGTGGGACTTCGTCTAGCTTATGAGATACCAGAGCGGAGTGCAGCTTTCTTCTGGATCGGTAGTCCCCATTCTTCAATACGTTCTATGCTTGGCATATGGTCAATTGATACTATTCCTATAGGCATGAGACTACATGTGGCCTTTGAGATAGAAGACATTAACGATCTTCTGTCCGCGCCTCAACAACTCAAAGCCAAGGGGATCATGCCATTATCTTTCTTTGGTACTGAATCAATGGAACCTAGTGTTATTGGATGGATGCCAGCTGCTGCTATTTATTTTAAAGATCCTGATGATCATTTAATTGAGTATCTGACAATGCTAGATGATAATATAAGAAGACAAGATCTAGGAGTTGTTAGTTGGTCAGAGTGGCTTTCTCAGAAAGGTAAATCATAAATATGCATATTAATCTAAGTACTAAATCTAAGTACTAAATCTAAGTATTCAGGTTAGAATTTAACCATCGTTTCAATATTCACAGTTAATTCTTCTGAACTCACTTAATATATTTATAAAATGAATAATATTGTCTGATGCCTCTTGCTCATCAAGAAATTCATCAATAATATGTCTTAATAAGTCGGATTTGTCAGTCATGCCCATACTTTTGGCTGTCTGTGTTTGCAAGGATTCATCAAGTCTTTTAATCAATAGTTTTGGTATGCGTATGCGCATATACCAGATCAGAGTTTGTTAACCATCATTGCAGACACATCTCAAATAAATTAATGCATAACTTTTATAGGCACTGAAAACGAGCGAACGATCAGATCCACCTATATTATTGCCAGCAGCAACCTTTCCTTCTATAACTGGCATATTTTTCATGCCGCTCTAGTCCTTGCTGTGAGGTAAAAGATGTATAGCACTCTTCGCATCTAAAAGATGCGTTAGATGATGTCCAGCTCATCTAGAATCAGAATGCATCTATAAATTAAATAAGTTTACGTCTTCATTGACTATTAATAACAAGTAGTAGCTATGCTTTATTCTGACATTGTCAGTACATGGGATCTATTGATTTTGTTTACTTTTGGAATAAATTCGGAGGTAATCTGGAAAAAACCATATTATGATAGAGCAATAACATACTCCTATGAACAAGGAAAATAATAATACTGTTCAAGTAAATACAAAAAAACTGCAGCTTGCAACCTTTGCCGCAGGCTGCTTTTGGGGAGTAGAAGAGGCTTTCCAAAACATAAAAGGCGTAAAATCAACTGTAGTGGGTTATACTGGAGGATGGTTTAACAATCCTACCTATAGAGATGTCTGCACTGGTAAAACTGGTCACGCAGAGGCAATACAGGTACAATTTGATCCTAATGAAGTATCATACGAAGATCTAGTTAGAGTATTTTGGTCTATTCATAATCCTACAACCAAAAATAGACAGGGACCTGACATAGGCTCTCAGTACCGTTCAATGATTGCATATCATACATCGGAACAAGGACTAGCTGCTAAAAAGTCAAAAGAAGATTTGGAAAACTCAGGAAAACTCAATGGAAGAAGAATTGTGACTGAGATAGTACCAGCATCACCATTTTACAAAGCTGAGCAATATCATCAGAAGTATTATCAAAGGAGAGGAGGCAGCGAAGGCTGCTATATTTAATGATAATAATCCTATTAGGTATTCGTAAGATGGGGTTTAGGTGATAATATAACAATATGGTATTTCCCGACCAAAAATTAGGAGTAAGCAAGGCAGATGAAGAATGGAAGAAATCACTAACTCCAGAGCAATATGAGGTATGTAGAAGGAAGGGAACAGAGCTTCCTTTTTCAGGAGAATATTATAATTCTAAGGAAGAAGGAGTATACAAATGTGTATGTTGTGGTAATGAGTTATTCAGTTCAGACAATAAATTCGATTCAGGAACTGGATGGCCTAGTTTTACACAACCAATCAAATTTGAAAATGTCGAAAGGAAGTTAGATTTGGGTCATGGAATGATAAGAAAAGAAGTAAAATGCACCAGATGCGGAGCACATTTAGGACATGTATTTGATGATGGGCCAGCACCAACGAGAAAAAGATACTGTATAAACTCTATTGCACTCAACCTGGATAAAGACAATAAGGAGAAGAAGATCTGATAAATATCCAGGCGTGATTAAGGAGTGAGATTATTAGCAAATAGGAAATATCACTACAGCAAAGGTGACATGACGATGATAAGGAACGCACTTGAACAGGTATAGCCAAAGGTGGCTAACAACAACGAGCGAATAATAACTATCGCAATAATGATAGGATTATTTGGTGGGCTAGTGGGTGGTCCTATTGCAAGTTTAGTGGATTATGGTGCCTCGCCCTACGATAGGTTCAAGTTGTTTATAATCCCAGAATTCATTGGTTTTGCCTGTTTGGGGTTAATGGTTTATTTTGGTAAATCAAGAAAAAAATAACAAACACACATAATTACTCATGTGTGGACGATGGCCATAATAGTACTGTCTACAGTACCATTTGATCAGAACAGTTGTATACCTTTTCTCCTACTCACGATCTGGCTAATAATTACCTTTCTATTATTGGACTTATTGAAAGGCTAAATATATTGACTTGACTTGCTTATCACATGTTTCATAACATTCGTTATTAAAAATTTCTCTTATTCTGGTTTATTTTGATGGCCTTCAAGATGTCCCAATTCTGATAACTAGTGAACCTTCATTAATCTCAAATTTAGGCAAGCTACCAATAGTAGTCAAGATGCCTTCTTCCATGACATACTTGAGAAATATAGACCATTTCTCGCCCATGTTATGAAGAAGAGTAATAGTATATACATGATCTTCAGCTTCAAATTCATAGCGCGCAAAGCCTCCGTAATTACATAGTAATTCTAGATAATGTAGATATGATTCGAGATCCGTTTTTTTGAACCAGAACATTAGAAATTCCCTGGGAACCTTAGCTCCTAATTCACGAGCCTTTCTAATCAGAGTCTCATCTTCAGTTGCCTCAAGAATTGCTTTTATGCTCTCCTTTCTCAGAGTAATCATGTCAAATTTTTCAGTATATCTATCCCATTGTGAATATTTAGTTAGAATCGTGGATATGAGTGTGCCAACAGTAATCCTCTTTGAATTGGCATCTTTTTGAAGCAAATCATCCAATTTCTTAGATAATCTTATAGTCCTCAATGCAATCTTCTTATTTTCTCTGGCCATATGTATAGCATAAGCCCCCTAACCAGCAAAAATCATTTAAACTTTGTAGAAAATTGAATCGAATGATATGGTAGGCAATTTTCATGGTAGGATAAAAAGTGAAATAAAAAAGAAGAAATGAATTTCATCTCTCTCGTCTAATTATTTTCTTTTCTGTGTTTGTTCCTAAACATGCGCATTCGGACTAACTATTGGACAGTTAACTAACAGTCCGGCAATGTTAGTACTTATCTTCCCAGCCTGGGCTGCAGATGTAATCTGAGCCAACGAAGTCAGAAATTCTGCATGTGATGGATCCTTCCATGTCGTGGCCTGTATTCTCCATAATGGGCTGTATGCTGTATCGCCAACATTTGAAGCTGCGATGCTTACTTGATAACCCATGGGACCGGTTCCTTTGATTCCGTTTGTAAATACATATAGATCAGACGATCCTCCAGATAGCAACGCTGAACCAGTTTTGTTTACAAATATCACACCAAATGCATCAGCTACTTTCTTGACTGAAGCGTCAGTTACTATGTAGTAGATTGTCGAACCATTAGGAGCAAACCCTCTATGGCCTACAAATGTGATCTGCATTTTCTTAGTATCAATGCCTAGAATTTGTCCTCCCCCATATGCCGACATATCAGTTAAAGTTTTATCAGCTCTTTCCTTCAACGAACCACCATGCCACTGTACAAAAGGACAATTAACTACCTTGGTTGATGGAGTTACAGTTAGTTCTCCATTCCTCTGTGCAGATAATATATCAGATTCTGATTTTATCTCCCTTGGACTAACCCCATGTTTCCACTCCACGTTGTTAATTCTCCATGTTGGACTATATCTTGGGTCACCTGGCTGAGAGTCTGCTACATTAGCTTGAAAACCTAACGGGCCAGGGCCTTTAATGCCATTTGCAAACACATAGATATTTCCTAGTGATTGTGGTGGTACATTTCCTAATGTTGGTGTATATGATACTCTTGAGTGAGTGAAGTTAGTCAAGTGATCTGCTAGTCCCTTATCTGAAGCTTCTGTTGATATATAGAATACTTCAAAACCATTAACATATCCTCTTGTTAAAGGTAATGTTACAGGTACGTTTGCCTTTGTTAGATTTTGGACTAACGTTTGAGGTGATGCACGTGTCAGATCATTAATATGACTGTTGGTTGATGCCGCAAGTACGTCTATACTCCTCCCATTTGGTAGTGTGGATGATGAAACAAGAGCGATAGCTGATAATAAAATAGTAATGGCGCTCAATGTTTCCCACATGTTTTTTTGTGCTTTTTTATTGTTGTTTTTCATTTATCTTAAATTGTTCTAGTCGTAGCAAGTTTTTATCTTGGATGATTACGAAAATGCAATACTAATCGACTGTACTAGAATGTAATCTTTGAAATACAAATGGAAATAATTAAGTGACTCGGAAATAGGATATTAGAATCAGCAGGTCAGGCCATACTCCAGTCAGAAATAGCGGAATATTGCGAGCGAGCCAGATAAA
>JARBAU010000208.1 GCA_029237525.1 Nitrososphaerales archaeon
ATTATAAAAATAAACTGAAAATACTATTCCAACAATCGATATTGCAATATAATAAATATATCGCTTAACCACCATTTTATCACTGCGAACAAGCATATAAAATATCTTTTGAACAAATAATTATCGTTCCATTTTAGAGCTTCTAAGTGTAATTTTGCGAGACTTAAAGAATCATGCTCTTCAAGGTTAGATATTAATTTCTAAGATCTATGAATTTCAATTTCAGTTGAGATTTTGAATTCTGTCTATAACCTTCAATCTATTCTAATTGTAGTTTAACAGGTCATTTCGGATAAACATTTGAGTTGCCATTCAAACGGATTTCAAATGAATCATACTTAATTAGAATGCATAGATGACTTTGAACGTATCTTTTGAACTATGTTAAAATGCTCAATTCTTATAAGCAACACTTGTATTTTTCACTGCTTAATTCAAATCGCGAATCACCTTTGAAAAATCAATGAATGGTGGTTTGAATTTAAGTCGAAACAGACGACGTAACCAAGAAATTCACATATACTGGCACAAAGATAATCTGATACACGTTGAATGGTAAATGGTTTATTTTGAGCTCCCAACCAAAAAAGAATTAGATTCTATAGACAGTAAGGAAAGAATGAATATCTTTCGCCAGTATTTTGCCACCAGTCGCTATGATCGTCTATTTATTCAAAAATGCTTACTTAGCACCGCTTATAACGAATCCCGACTTTCTGAAGTCAAGGAAATGGAACAGACGCATGATGATAGCTACTGTGATAAGGTTAATAAAATCAAAGAATATGGCTATATTGATGAATTCATCGTTGCAGTTAAGGAGGAAGAGCAAGCTATTCAGAAAATAATCGAAGCATATGATAAAAGAATGAGAATGTCAAACCTTTAGTTAATATGGATATCATTTAAAATGGCCTGAAATCTATTCGATCGACCCCGTAGATAAAGGCAAGTCATTGACTGACAGTAAGTAAGTTCGCATCAGATAACATTCATCTTCTTTGTCTAGAAGTAAGCAGTTACTAATAAAAAGCCTCTATAATAATTGGACAGATTTTGCCCAACGAGATATGCGCATAAAGTAGCATTAATACTTCTTTAGTTTCAGCTCCATCTTCATTCCGTATTTGGGACGTAAGGTGATTAGAGGTTTGAGTTCGACTTTATGACTTGGGTCGTGAACCATTCTCCAATGTCTACATACAGTAGCTAGTATCAAAGTGCCTTCCATCCATGCTAACGCCTCGCCGATACATCCTCTTATGCCACCACCAAAGGGAAAGTAACAGAACCTTGGGAGCTGACTTTTGCTCTCTCTAGTCCATCGTTCAGGATAAAAAAGCTCCGGTTCAGGGAAGTACTTTGGATTGCGATGCATAACGTACTGGCTCATCAAAATTATAGACTTGGCCTGTATCACGTATCCATCAAGATTATAGTCGTTTATGGCTTGACGGCCTAGCGTCCACGCAGGTGGATAAAGCCTCATTGCCTCTCTAACTACCTTTTCTGTGTACTCAAGCTTAGGTAAATCATCAACAGTCGGAATTCTAAGCCGTTGGCTTTTCGGTTCGTTCTTATTAGTATTATCGTTTTGTATTTCGTTACTAATGCCTAGTACTAACTTCAGCTCCTCGTACAGCTTGGCTTCAACTGTGGGATATTGAGATAAAAGGTAAAATGTCCATGTTAACGCATTTGCTGTTGTCTCATGACCAGCTAAAAATATGGTCATAACTTCGTCTCTTAATTGAGTATCAGTCATCCGATTAATACCTGCATCAGAGTCTTGTGCATCTAGCAGTGTGTAAAGCAAATCCGTCTTTTGACTGTCCTCGGTTTGGTTATCTCGGTGTTCCTTTATCATATTGAATACTATCATGTCCAGTCGTTTTTTGGCTTGTTTAAAGCCCTTGTTTATAGGAAGTATTGGTATTTTTTCAATTAATTCTCCAAATGGCATGAGCAATCGATTAAAGTACTCTGCACATGTCAACAAGTCATCTCCTACTTGACTTCCTTCTGTAGATTTAATATCAGAACCCAGTACTGCCTTGCTTATAATTGCAGACGTGAGATTGACCATACTCTTATGTATATCCAAGTTTTCTCCATCATTCCAATTCATGCACATACCCTCGGCGTATTCCGTAACTATCCCTCCATATTTTTTTACACGATTAGGGAGAAATGCAGGCTGAATTATACGTCGCTGTCGATCGTGATAATCTCCTTCACTAGTAACAAGTCCTTCACCTAAGAGGCGTTTTGATACTTGTAGACCTCTACTCTTTTTGAAATTTTTATAATCCTTAACTAGCACGTTTTCTATATAGTCTGGATTATTTAGGATGTAGACATGCTGCCTTCCGAATTTAAAATGTGAAATCTCTCCATATTCATTGGTTATCGTCATAAGGGTTTGAGTAGGATTATTGATAAATTCGTGCAGTAACTTATTTGGAAATATTGACGTGGGCCCGGGAGGGTATTTGATTGATCGGGCTGATGATGATGAAGATGCCAAGCTTGTCCTATTCCAATTCTCTTGTGATGCCAAGATATAAAGATGCTTTCTGCCCGTAAATTGGTGGTAATTAGTTGAATTTCATCCTCTCCAGGATTAACCGACTTGATAAGCAAGTAGAAGTTTATTAACTGTTGAAACTTTACTTATTTGCCAAACGGAACTAGATCGAAAAATTAAACAGCTCATTTACCAATGTGATAAAATTTTCTAAACTGCCTGCAGTCTACATCGAAATGAATTTATAATATAGTAATGATTTGGTGCAAAATTCAAAGGTTGGCAATAAAAATGAGTTTCAATCAAGACTATATGATTAAATTATCATAAACTATTCAGTTGTGTAAACTACATCCGCTGAGAATTTATGGAGCAATTGTTGTTTTACTAATATATGAGTTAAGACCAATATCTGAATTACGCGGAGTTGAATCTATCTAGGAGAATCATTGATATTCTATCAATCTATTAGATTGTCACACATAAGACACTCATTTTGGATTTTCAGTAAGTGTCTTAACAACCGTAG
>JARBAU010000209.1 GCA_029237525.1 Nitrososphaerales archaeon
AAAATTGCAGATGGCGCAAATAATGTAGAGGAATATGCCGCTACAATCAAAGATGCAATCAGGCAACAATGCGGAGGGCTTTTGTCATCAATTGGCGTAGCTCCTACAAAGTCAACTGCCAAGGTTGCCTCCGACTTTAAGAAACCAGACGGGCTTACTGTTATCTATCCTGTTCAAGTGCACAAATTCTTGGAGAACTTGGAAGTATATAGGATAGCTGGAATAGGTGCCAAGACACAGCAGGTCCTAAAGGATGAAATGGGAATTCAAACTATAGGCCAGCTAGCAAAATATGATGTTCAAAAATTAAAGGACAGGTTTGGCAAAAAGAATGGCCTTTGGATGTGGCAAGTAGCTAATGGCAGAGACAGTGATGATCCTGTTGTGCCACGGGAAGATAATATATCTATAAGTACAGAACAAACACTAGATCGCGCTACGAGTGATAGAGTAAAGATTCTACAAAATCTAAATCAACTTGTCGATGAAGTTTACGAAAGGGTACGAAAACATGGCTATGAATTTAGAACTGTGGGAGTCAAACTAGTTAGATCTGACTTTTCGATTGAGACAAGAGAGACGTCATTTTCAAATTCTCGTGGTGACAGGGAAAGCATCGCATCTGTTTTACAGGGCTTGTTGGATAAGTTTAGTTTTTTTAATAATAATACTACTACTACCATTAACTATAGAAAAGTAGGCATCAAAATCTCAAATTTAAGTAGAGTAGAAAGGAAAAAGAAATTGGCTCTGCAAACGACATTGCTTGATTATATTTGATTACATCGCTACAACAATAATAGTAGATCCAAAGGGCTAGGATACTTTAGCAATCAATTCGATCTCCTTAACTAGGATATCATCATCAGCGCTGCCGTTTTCATTTTGTTCATTCTGGGTCACACCGATTATCATCTTGGGTGTACGCTCTTTTTAACTAAAGAACAACAAAGGAAGAGGCAGAATGGTAATATACTCGCTGGAATCTACTGGGTGCAATACCGCGGCAGTGATCTCCTTATTTATGGCTAGCACGGAGGCCTAATGTAAGAGAAGACGGCCAGATCCTTAGGACGTGTAGGCGCGCTGTTCATTAATCTAATTGCACCCGGGATACCCGATTAATCTATCTAATTCAATGACAGATCTTACAATTACACACCAAAACTACTACGATAATAATGGACGCTCGGCCAGAAATCAAATGTGCATATCGGTGCACGCGTCATTTTATCCAATAATTGCTATCTAGCAGGGAAGTATACATGGCAAATTACATTCTGAAGTAATAGGCACCATCTGAATCCAATAGCGCGTAATATCACGTACTACGATCCGACTACGTATAAATGAGCAAGTCCCCAGACCGACTCATGACTAAGTGATCGTATAGATAGGTAATAGTATTATGACTAGTGATGAACTTGATCTCTGTTACCTTCTAATTGATGATATCTATAGATAGTATCAGCTAGTTAATGTGAATGAATGAATGAATGAATGAATGAATGAATGAATGAATGAATGAATGAATGAATGAATGAATGAATGAATGAATGTTTCCAATTCCGTTAATGTGTAATAAGTTTAACACATTGGGATGATACGGATTCTTAACCAATCCGGATTAATTATCCCGCACATAAAGTTATAATACGAAATGAGAAATGGCAGGTTCGAACTCCATATTGGTTATCATTATTTGATTTCTATTCATCAAATATCTCAACATCCTTTGTACTATTGATCTGTCTTTTCTCTTAAATATCACTTTCTATAAATACGCATGCACGGAATTGAGTCAAGAAGATGAGGAGATCAAAAGATTATATCTACTTTTTATTGATAAAGAATATATTCATTATAGTAATCTATAAATTCACATCATAACTACAATATAGATAATAACGACAACGATAGCTTGGGCAACGATGTTAGGAATATCATGCAGTGTAACTTCTTTAGCCATCCGCACTTATCAATTATTTTTGACTCATCGTTAATATTTCCAGTATCCAGTCGCAGGAGAGGGAGTGGGGGAATCATTCAACCAGCTCCCCCAGACTCCCCATAGTGAGCTGGAATATAATAATATTATTAGTTAAAGTTCACTATACATTATGGCAAAACATAGCCGTACTAAACTTGTTCTGCCAAAAACTAAGTCCGATGACGCTGTTCTGGAAACATTAGAAGAGCCTGGTAGAAATGAGCAACAACCAGGATCGATGTCATCCGAATTGGACAACGAAATTGAATGCCCACGATGCCATGAAATTATGGAGCTTTATTCAAAATTTGATGAACTGTTATATTCATGTCAGAGCTGTAGTTTCTTACTAAAATGTATCTAGACGCAGGTACATTAGTTATGTATTCCTGTTACTAATACCCTAATACAGCGAGTAGTAGGACCCACATCGTTGTGAGATGAATGCTACCGACTGCATCAAGTATAGAAAGGTTAGTGATCAGTCTCATCTAATGAGTTTACTTTATTCGACTGAGCTGAGAACAAGTGGTTGTTTTGCGGCAGTGTGATTATCGGGATAGCTTAGCACTTTCTCCTACTTTCCTCTCCTCTCCAACAGTGGATATGGCTCTTACCAATGTGATATTACACACGATTAAGATACATTGTTGTTTCACAAACACAATAAAAGATTAAGGCCTGTAGACCAAATTGTGTATAATTATCAACTAAGGTAGCTTTACTGATCAAACATAAGAAAGTTATATTATGAGGAGGAAAGCCGAAAAAACTGAATGATATTTCCTATGCAAATTAACACCCATTATGCTTATCCATCATTAGATAATAGGATTGGTTTGTATTATCGTTCTCATAGTAATAGTGACAATTCCCTTCATGATCAGCAGCAACATCTTACCGAATCTCCTTCTTACTCTCTTGCTGATTCCAACCTACAAAATCAGACATCAAATTCACATACCATTATAGAAACAGAAACAAAAGTATCGCTAAAACCACCATTTATCAAAAGAATTCTTATTGTAGATGACAATCCTGATGTAACATTAACTTTCAAAGCAGGTCTGGATGGTATTTATTATGGCGATGGTGACAAGAAGAAAAGATTTGAGGTATATGTATATAATTGTCCTTTATTCGTATTGACACAATTCAAACCAAATTATTATGATCTTCTTTTAACTGATATTTATATGCCAAACATGAATGGCTTTCAGTTATGTGAAAAGATATTGGAATTAGATGCTAACATTAGAGTATGTTTTATGACTGCGTTAGAAGTAAATATTCAAGCTTTAAGAGAAGTATATCCTAATGTAAGTTTTGGATGTTTTATAGAAAAGCCAGTATCAATTAAATATTTAATTCAAAGAGTATCAGCAGAGCTAGATTAGTAGACTAGTAGCAATAATATTTACCTATATGCTATGATGATGTAATGTGACGCTTAACGTAAATATTGCCGGCAAAACAAAACTGTAAGCAGTCCGATGGTAGAGTTCCAGAGACTTACTCGCCGGGCGAACAAATCAAGAAATACTAATCCACTTCAATAACTTCCTGTTTGTTGGCCCAAACCAATCCAGTACAAGAACTGGTAGCGGCACTAAACGTTGGTGGTTATAGCTAGCAATAATTAGCATTAGGGATATTGAAAATATATAAAAGTGTGACCATTTTGGCTTTTTTATTAAGCCTACCGCAACTAGCATTTCAGCACTGTCTCTTCACCTTTTAAAATAAATCACCAGCATTATTAGTAGAACATATACAATTACTTCTCTTTACTTGCTAAAAGAATGAAAGTATTAAGGTATTATATATTTTGAAATTCATACTGTAATACTTTGTTAGAGAGCCAAACGTCTGATTTAATGATCGTATTAGGCTTCTATTATGAATGCGGGAGGATTGATTACTATCGTAGAACGAATTGATGAACTTGAATCATTGGGTATAAGTGTAAAGAAAATGAATGACCTAAATGATAGCTATGAGCTTGAGAATCTGATCGAGAATATCAAACAGATGTGGATTCAGGATTACAAGACATATTACAACTACAAAGGTAGCAATCATAAACATGAAACTTCATTACTTGCATGGCAAGGTTAGAAAATATTTTGTCTGACTAATAAGCAATCGTTTAATATGAAATAGAATATTTTGTGATTATGGATTTTGTTATAACAGTACAAATTGTTAAATTGCCTATGCACAGTCAAAGATCTATAGATAAACACATATTCTGAATTAATATCTCATCGCTAGTATCACTTTAACTTATTAACGGTCACCTGATTTATGCATAATACTCTTAGCGCGTTTTTGTATCTGAAGTGCTCCTGGTTGCTGTTGTTGATGAATGAGTATGCTGGTCTCCTCTCTATTCCTTCTAGCTCTAAGCTTATCCTTATACTTCAAATTTCGCGGCTTTGTTCTCAGTCTATAGCCACAACAAGGACACCATAAACCATCCCAGTTGAGAAATATTTCACAAATCTGGCATCTCCTCTGTCCTAATGCATAGCGGCCAGAGCCAACTGGTTTTGATGCCTTATGTCGCATACAAATGCCTTTACAAGTCATGTTTACTAATCTACTCGGAATTATTTCACCTTTTTACTATTTACATATTATATCCCCCAACAAGAAAAGACTAATACGAGAAATATATTTTATAATTTATTCTATATCTATCAGAATTATTATAGTTATTTGGACTTTTCCATAAAAATAATACATATAGATATCATATATGTAATATTCTTCCAAATGATTAATATACTGTAATGCACAATCACGATAAAAATTGGAAGAATATGACTTCTTTGATGAAATGTGTCTGGCTGCTCTTGACATAGGCAAAGAAGTAAAGTTTGCTGCTGTTATAGATACTAACGGAAAGCTAATTGCTGGAAAACAGTGTAAAGACGATAAGATCAATAGCAGTCTAGTCAAAACTAGGCTTATCCAATTATCTTCTGCAGAATCAAAAGAGAATAGTCAAAATGGTTCTAATTCTATAACTACTACATTTTGCCATTACAATACAAATATTATTTTCTATACAAATTACTTGTCTAGTGCATTGAAGAGAATAAAAAATGATTTGCAACGTTCAGATAATCAAGAACAGGATTTGGTTCATCGAATTGAACCTGTACAAATCCATGGGTTACTAAAAATAGCGATAACTTCACTAACGGCTAGGAATGATAGATATCTTTGCATATATTTAGAGTCCGCATCATCAAATCAAGAAATGATTACAAAAATACATAATGCTATCTAATCTTCCTATTATCACAACCAATACAGAATAAAATAGGTTCTATACATATTGAAGGATCTGAAGTGGCCTGAATAAGGGCCGATCTCTATCGTAGTAGGTTCAGTTCTCTTAAAAGACTTAATACTACCAATTTAAGATTAATTTCTCTAATCATAACGAAAACCAATTAAAAATACTGGAAGAGAATGACTCTAATATGGAAGAGTCATTACATGGTAGATGCTTGAATTTATTATGTTTAAGGAAATGAGCTTTACAAATAAGTTCGTATTCCCAAAGAACTAATAAACTAACCATAAAAATGAACTATGAAATTTTGCATTTTAAAAATTATACAATTACTCAAGCCTTCCTTCTAGAAGCGGTCTTGTGGGGATCTGATCTTTTCTTATTTTGAGTTTATTGAATATATCTGTAAGCTGTTGTTGTTGCTGGATTTGACTGTTATTCCCAGCATTTTCTTCTGCATCTATTTCAATACCAATTTCGTTCTTTATTACATCCTTT
>JARBAU010000021.1 GCA_029237525.1 Nitrososphaerales archaeon
CTAACACATTCCATTTTGTAGCTGAGATTAAGTATTTGCTGCAAAATATTGCAAAAAATACCTTGTCCGTAAATAACAGAAGCAGGATATATGAATTATGCTAAATCAAAAGTCAGGCTTGCCAACAACGACAACAACAACTACTAATGCTAATCCTTTATCACATCGTTCTATTGTATTGGGTCTCATTACATTGGCCCAGTTCATGGTAGTAGTAGATGCAACTATTGTGCAGGTTGCGTTACCATCAATTGGAAGAGAATTCGTAGTACCTGTCAATGGATTGCAATGGATAATTACTGCTTATGGTTTGACCTTAGCTGGTTTTTTGATGCTCAGTGGGCGTGTGGGAGATATACACGGTCTTAAGAAGTTGTTCCTTATAGGAGTTCTACTGTTTTCTATTGCATCATTGACAGGAGGCCTTGCTCGTTCTGAGATCGATTTGATCCTTGCAAGAGTAATTCAAGGACTAGGCGCTGCAATTGCTTCAGCAACTGGACTATCAATACTAGCTACAGTCTTTCCTGAAGGCGATGAAAGAAATCGGGCACTAAGTGTCTTTTCAGCGGCTACAGGTTCAGGCTTTGCTGCTGGAATGATCCTAGGTGGCCTCATCACAGCAACTTTGGGATGGAGGTGGGTATTTGACATCAACGTGCCAATAGGAGTCGCTGTAACCTTGCTATCCATTAAATATATTTCAAGTACCATAGGACAGACCGGTTCCCGCCAAAACGGACAGCGTCATCTAGATATTTTCGGGGCGGTGCTAATAACAGCCGGACTAATGTTACTTGTTTATTCTCTCAGTATTGCACAGAATGTTGGTATTAGTTCACCTCAGACACTTGAATTTCTGTCGTTGTCAGTAATAACCCTAATTGCATTCCTTTTAATTGAGTATCGCTCAAAAGCACCTCTTATTCCCCTTGGTTTTCTTAGGAGAGGCTCAATCTTTGGGGCAAACGCAATAGCCTTGCTACAGGTAGGGCCATTTGTAGGAATGGTATTTATCATTACTCATTATTTTCAGCAAGTGCGCGGCTACTCCGCGCTTTCAGCTGGCCTTGCATTCATTCCTATGGGGTTTGTGGTTCTCGTTATCTCTGGATTTTTATCGACTCGATTGGTAAATCGCTTCGGTGTCAAACCACTCCTAGTTTCAGGGATGGCTTTACAGACTATTGGCTATCTATTACTTTCACAGATCTCCGTTGCGGCAAGCTACATTGGCGGTTTGCTTGAACCAATGTTAGTCATCGCAGCTGGAACTGGCTTAGGCTTTACTGCAATCAATATAGCCGCACTTACTGGAACTAGGAGAGGAGAAGAAGGCCTTGCATCTGGATTGATTAACACTTCTCGCCAAATCGGAGGCCCAATAGGTCTAGCGGTACTATTAACGGTTGCCAATTTTGCAATTCCAGCTGCAACAGGCCACCCTGTGGTACGATCGGCAGCAACAATGGCAATGGTAACTGGATTTGGTTTTGCGTTCTTAGCGGCTGCATTACTAACGATGATAGGTATTATCTTCGCGGTTCTACTTAAACAAAAAAGACATCGTCATGCTGGACTAGTCGCATCCACAATTCAACACAGTTAAGGTTGCTCTGAACATTTGAATACACCCAACTGGGCATCAGTCATACCTCTATCGTAACAGAGTTTTCGGTTGAACTTAATTTCGGTTCCATATCGACCAGTTCAAAGAGAGATTTTGCATAAGCTTTGACGAAAATGGACCCCTTCTCACCATAACTATGAATTAATGTGATAACTCGTTTTCCACCCGGTGAAACAACTTCGCTACGCTCAACAAAACTGGAGTAATCTGAATAATTGTTAAGGTACTTTAGAACACTTGTGAACGACATTGTCCCATATTTAGCAAGAATAATTACTCTCGAGCTATTTTGAGCTACCTCCCTTGCCACTCCGACGATTTCACTAGGCGGGGCGGCATTTAGAATCTTCTTGAAGGTTATTTTGGAAATTTTTATCATGCCAAGCCTCTGGAAGTAACGATCAAAGTTAGCGTAGGACATGAAAAGTTGATTCGCAAGGGTGTTTAAGCTTATATCGCGTTTCTTTGCTTCCTCCTCAAGGGCCAAGAATGCACTTTCATTTATCCTAAAGGATCTAGTAACTGTCTTTTCAGGCATGTTTGATCAAACACTCAAGCCTATTTCCTGATTCTCTTATTTCTGTTATTCTATCTAATACGTATTATGTAGTCTCAATGATCGTTAGTGCAATAATATGCAAAAAATGGAACCTAAGCGATCAAATACATCTTCATGAAGCCCTTACAATAGACTCCCTACCAAGATTACAATCAATTCATCGCAAGATACAAAGCAGAGTGATTCGGAGATGACCCTATTAAAGATATGATAATCGCTCCTTTCAATTTCTAAGAGCATTAAGCAACGCTAGGTCATTGTAATGATTTTAGAACATGAGCCTAGGAAAATAGCAATCAATTCTGACCAATTTCATAAACTGATTACTTTACCCAGAACTGCTGTGGATGATGATGATGGTGTATTGGATGAGGTAGCAACATATTGCAATGACATATTCGATGCATTTATACTAGCTTTGAAGTTTTATCATTGTGAAGTTAGTAGCAATTGAACTGACTGATTTCTAATGAATAGGACATGTCCAAGAATTCGACAGATCCAAATGTAAATCATATTCATCATCTTCTTTAAAACTGCGTGGGACGACAAGGAATAATACATGAGAGCAGCTATTTTCGAAAGACAAGGTCTAGATAATTTAAAGGTGAAAGATGATGTACTACAACCAACGATATCAGATTACGATGTATTAATAAAAGTAAAGTCTGCAGGTGTGAATCCTATAGACCATATCACAGTATCTAACATACCAGGAATCAAACCATTACCACATATTCCTGGAGCAGAAGTAACTGGAATAATAGAAAAAGTAGGGAACCATGTAGTAACTCTAAAGGAAGGCGACAAAGTGGTTGTGTATAATAGCATATTTGATGGAACATGCGATATGTGTCTTAGTGGATATGAAATGTTATGTAGAAACGGTGGAATATTAGGTGTTATTACTAATGGTGGTTTTGCAGATTACATCTCTGCACCAGAAAAAAATGTGTTTAAAATATCCAGTAATGTACAATGGGATGTGGCAGCAAGTCTAGCTACAACTACTAAGACGCCATATCATGCATTAAGAGAAGCGTCACTAAAATTAAATGAATTCCTGGTAATTTTTGGCGCATCAGGAAACACAGGTACGATGGCAGTTCAATTTGGAAAAAAGATGGGAGCAAAGGTTATCGCAGTTTCTAAGGATAATTGGATAAAGACAGATTTCGGAGCAGATTATATTATTAGTGATTATGATAAAGTAGTCGAACAAGTAAAAGATATAACTCAGGGAAGAATGGCAGATGTAGTTTTAAATTCTCTAGGTGTAAGCACATGGGAGAATAGCTTTTCATGCGTTGGTGTAAATGGTAGATGGGTGACGTTTGGTGGTTTAACTGGTGCAGAAGCGAAATTAAACATTCAATCTCTATATCGTAATCAGATAAAGCTAATAGGCTCTAATGGTAGCACAAGAAAAGAATTCGCAGATATTATCGAGATGTCTGGAGAACTCAAAGTCAGAGTTTGGAAGAGATTTAAACTTGAAAATGCAAACGAAGCATTACGAGCCTTATTTGCAAAGGAAAGGGACGGCAGAATTCTATTAGACATCAATTAATAATGGCATACGCCCTAGCAACTAGATGGTGAAGTAGTAAAACGAAAATAAAAATAGTACGTGTTTATGATCATTGCAGCAAGAAACAAGACATATTGACTGAACACTAGACTAGCTTTGAAATACTACTCATTTCAATAAAGTCATAATTTATGTAAATAGCAAAAGACGTGAAGTAAATGATCTAATGATTTCTCATCGTTCCCGCTAGTCTATGGTCCTTGTCACTGTCATAATTTATGGAACTTAGGTAGTTTTAGTTAACTCTTAGTTAAGTGGGCTAGAAATGTTCTGGTTACTTGATAAACAGATATAAGATAAAATTGGAAGAATTGTAATTTTATCAGCAGATTTGCGCTCCACTTTTAGTTTTGCGCCGTATGTAACAGAATCTCGTGTTAACTGTAAAAATTTTTATCAAAATATTTATTTCCTTGATTGTGTGTCTTGGACTAGATTTTGAATGTCTACAAAAACATCCAATAATAATCATGATACAAATATCGTTAGTCCGGTCCCTAAAGGTTATGATTCTATAACTCCGCATATATTTGTAAAAAGCTCAGTAGACGCAATTGAATTTTATAAAAAAGTGTTTGGTGCAATAGAGGTATCTCGTTATACAATACCAGGAAATAAAGATCGTGGGAGAGGCGAAAAAGTCATTCACGCAGTTCTAAATATAAGAGGTTCAAAACTGCTTTTGGCTGATGAATTTTCCGAAATGTGTGATGAACATGTATCTAATGTAGGAAAGATAGGAGCACCCAGCACTGTAGGTGGGAATTCAGTATTTTTCAATTTGTATTTTGAGAATGTCGATGAGATTTTTGATAAAGCTCAGAGAGAAGGAGCTACCGTGATTATGCCGTTGATGGACGCATTTTGGGGTGATCGATACGGTCAAATAAGAGATCCATTTGGTCACATTTGGGAAGTTGCTACTCACAAGAAAGATGTATCAAAAGAGGAATTAGAAAAGGCCGCAAATGAAGCCTTTCAAAAGATGGGGAAATAGGCAAATTAATGAGATAATCACAGGAAAAGTTTTGTCTTCAATGATGACTTCTTTGGGTTAACATAAGGAATAGATACTGACTGCCGACTATCCTATCCTAACGACGCGATTTTTGAAAGGCAACGACTCGACTCGACAAATTTGGCAAATGTTAGAACTCATCTCATTTGCCGATGAATATGAAATATTATCATAGATACATAGAATAAATTCTTTAGGAAAGTCCAAATTAAGAACTCACCTGATGATTTTTACTCTTTGATCGAGTAGATATGATTTAAACTACAATTGATTTATTAGATTTCAATTAATGCAACAAGTTACCTTATTACATGAAGAAATAGATAGTAAAGATCCAATATTGTATTTTGATTGTTGATATAAATTCTTGTGAAATTAAGAAAAGAATTAGGAAACGAATATGTTTTGAGACAATGGAGACAGTTCATATTAAATTTGATAGATTATTTTATTATTTATTAACTAAATCAAATGAGATATTTACAATGTAGTTGGAGGCTGTGGTTTTGCTTTACCAAAATATGCTCTTACATGCTTTCTATACAAATAATACAAGATCACTATGTTAATTGCTAAACTTATTAGCGGAAAGGTTATAGAATCCATAATACCTGAAATGGCATTCTTGGTATCTTCTAGCGAAGAAGCTGTAATAACATATGTGGAAATTATTTGCATAACGATTCCGATGATAAGCAATATTATAGTTATAGTCCATGCCCATCCTTTTCCTTTCAGGAGACCATAAAACATGGCAATATATCCAATACCTAATGCCAACAATAGTCCGCCTGCAATTCCAAAAATTATTCCGAAGAATTGAGCTACAGCTTGCGAAGTGCTTATAGAATTACCTAAAAATAAGGTTCCCAATGCAACTAGACCAATTCCAGGTATTACTAGCAGTATGCCACTTATTATAGTGAGTATTGCTATTATCGTTACTCCCGAAGGCCTTCGCTGCCTGTTTTGCATGATATTGTATAATAGGCGATTTCGAATCGTGTATATATGCCGTATGATACATATTTCTACGGCTTTCCTATTCAATGTAACAAGAGACCAACAAAATATGTGAATTAGAAAAGAGATATCTAGACTGTGTGAAATTGTTGTTATTAGAATTTTTTGCCACTTTTAATATCCCTGTTATTTGTGGATTAATCAAAGCCTAGTTATCTAACAACCTGTTTCAGTCAGAGATTGTACGATTAAACATGCTACATTTTTCTTTGTTTTTCAATTTGGAATTTGCCATTGATATGTTTGTTCTGATTGTAATGCATATTCAAGCTTGTTCTATGAATAATATGCTCGTGAATGTTGCTCTATGTATATCTGTATTCGGTCGATTAATGGAAAATGAAATTGAAAATTTAAATAGCTAATTTACAATGGTAGCTATCGAAATCCATATTATTCATACGATTTATCATTATCGTTACATATGCAGTATAAAATTTTAAAGGAGCCAATGGCAATGCTTGAAATTCAACTCAACAACGAAGAGCAAGTTACTGCAGAGGCTGGAGCAATGGTTTATATAAAAGGCAAAATCGAAGTAAAAACTACAACACGCTCCGGTGGTGGTTTCTTTAAGAAACTTAAGGTTGCAGCTTTGGGTCGTCAATCATTTTTTGTTAATAACTATGTTGCTCGTGAAGATAAGTGCCTTATTGGCTTAACTGGTCCTCCAATTGGGGACGTTGTGAGAATGTCAATTAATGCTAGGTGTGACCTTATTGTGCAATCTGGAGCTTATATTGCATCTAGCACAGGAGTAATACTTGATACGCAGTGACAGGGTTTTAAAAAAGGAATTTTTGGAAGTGGATTGGTTAAGTTAAAGGCTAATGGGGATGGTGATTTATTTGTCAATGCATTTGGAGGCATAATACAAAGGGATTTGCAAGATAATGAAAAAATGATATTGAATAATCACCATCTCGTGGCACTTAGTGAAAATTCAAACTACAAAGTAATGAAATTTGGTGGGCTGAAAACTACAATCCTTGGAGGAGAAGGGCTTGTTACCGAA
>JARBAU010000210.1 GCA_029237525.1 Nitrososphaerales archaeon
CTTGTTGTAGGCTTCTATTTTTCCTTGCATCTGTGGATAAGAATTTGGTATTCGTTTATCATAGATATGATTGTGTACTAGGAAATGTTTGAAGATTCTGGATGTAAACTGTTTACCATTATCATGCATTATCTTCTTGGGCTTACCATTAATCATCATTATCCAATCCTCTAACACATTAAGTACATCTACAGACCTTTTCTTTCTGACCACTTGCTAGCTAGCTTCCTAGAACAATCGTCTAAGCAGCTAATGATGTAAATCCTTTGACTAGAATTACTGAGATAGAATGGGCCAAGGATATCCATCTGCAACATATAATTGGGATGTTTCATGGCAAACCGTTTGTACCTTCTTTTTCTATATTGACACTTGAGAATGTTAAGGCCGGGTCTCTTTAGTATCTTGTATATAGTCCGTGTACTTAATGACAATCCAATGATTCTTTTTAATCTAAACTTGATTTTATTACATCCAAATCTTTTGGTTAAACGTAGATCAAGTATTGTTTCTTCTAAGTCTGGTGTTACTTTCTTGTACTTGATATTATGAGGTCTTCTGAAGTTATCTAATAGACCTTCTATCCCTTTCTCTTTGTACCTCTTCTTCCACTTGTAGTAACTCTTTCTGGACGTACCGTATCTCTTGCAAATAATAGATACGGGTTCACCAGTCCAGTCCTTTTCACGTATTAGATTAAACCTTTTATCGATTTCTATATGGATACACTTCCTTACAGGAGTGTAACCCATGTCGGTAAGCTATAATGTCACCTATGTTAGCAAGTACAACAATTAAGGAATGACCAAGTTTATAAACAAAGGTCTCAATTATTGGTGCCAGTGGGTGGTGTATAAGACGGAATAATACGTCACACATTGTGGAACTCTAGAAAACATCTTGTAAAACAAAACACTAGATGTAAGATGAAGAGGAAAAATAATTAAATTATAACTACTCCTTTCATGCGTGTTAATAGGAGCAGCATATGAATGATTTAGGCTTATTAAAACAATGATATCGATGGATTGTTATTCCTTTTTACAACTGATACGATAGTCCATGAACAATTTAGCAATATTGCTAGAGGGTTACAGGAAAGTTCTTTTTGATTTATTCATCAAGAGAAATCTTATCTCTTTTACATTACACCCAGTACAAATCAGAAACAAAAGTAGGTTCGCCAAATGGGGCTAGTATCGGGTGTGTTTGTCCTTCATTAGATCCATTTTTCATGACACCGATTTAGTTGTGGCAATGCTTAGAAATAATTTGCGCCATTCAGGAACGCCGATATCATCTTGCAACTAAATCTGAATTACGATTGGGTTTGGGTTGTATATCATCAAAAAATTATTGAGGCTGACGGAGGCATAATATGGGGGAGAGAACAACAAAGATACGAACGGGTCCACCTTTGTATTCAGCCTAGAGATCTAGTTCACTATACTACTTTATTTGTAGGCAGACGCTAATAATTGAAGATGAGCATTATTAGTGACTAGTTTGTACATATACTCAGATTCTACACGTCACAGACGATTCCAACAATGGTCATCATCTAAGGTATTTCGAAAATTATGGGCTAGACTGCTAAAAGCGTATGATGATGTAGTAGGAATTCAATGGAACTGGCAATCTCTTGATAGTATAGCGATAAAGGCACATTTAGGGTGGAAATGACGGGACTTAATCCTACAGATAAAGGTAAGTTAGGAACATAACGTCATGTGTTAACTGATGGACAAGGTAATCCGCTATCTGTTGTTATTACTGCGGCCAATGTGCATGATATGAAGGCAGCCATAAACACACTAGATAATATTGTAGTTAAAAGACCTTCCTCCAAGATTAATAAAGGGAGACAGAACCTCTCTCTTGACAAAGGATATGATTTTCTGGAGATTGCAAATAGTGCTGTCAAGAAAGGATACTTACCACATATTCGACATGGAGGAGAACAATCTATAACAAAAGGTGGTGATCATCACAGTAAGAGAAGGAGATGGGTTGTATAAAGAACTAACTCTTGGTACAACAGGTTCAGAAACTCCTGGTTAGGTATGAAAGAAGTATGAAAATTATTTTGCAATAGTATGTTTGGGGTTGTTGCATTCATATTTATAGGAGGATAATTTTGGGATAGATTCTAAGTGTCCATTTTCTCATTTATTACATCATCAAATCTTTTATTAGGAAATTTTTTGGCACCCTAATCTGATTTTAGTTACACCATTTAGATCTTTAGTATATATTCGGAACAAGGCATTTTGTGCATCTTCCCATGCTATTTCAAATTTCTCGCCAGTGTATTCACTGGGAGAATCGGATCTGAATTGCCACATCGTTACAATCCAAGAATTATAATCAGGAATACATGATGACATTGTTGATGACGCGCATCCTGTATATCGTAGCAATCGCTCTTCAATACGAGTTAGAGCACTAGGCCTTTTAGGTCAACGGCTGCCGAATTTAGAGAACAGGCAACGATGCCACTAACAGTATCTGTATGATGTATGATAGCATTAATGGTAAGACCATGAACTTCTAGCGGCTCAAGATATAAGTCGTTGCTCTTTGCACTGTGTATTTGATGTGCCTTCATGATATCTGCGGCAATGAGTTGGATGCAAATCGGATGGAATTTTGTCCCAATTGCAGCGCGCCCATATATGGTTTTTCTCACCGGAGCGGCGCTCCAACAAAACAAAATTCAGATCAGGATAAGAACAAAAAGAGAGGGATAAAGGAATGATTGTCCCATCAGCTGGTTCTACGAATAGCCCATGCGGTTGTTACCCGCATACTCATACCACAATTAACATCATCGTAGCAAGGTAAATGAAAAGGAACTAATGTTTCAATTTGCTCATCAAATCAATACTTCTCTATTAATTTTCCTGGAATCGCTGCGTTTGATGCATTTAATGCTAGTAATGAAAAATCGACAAGACAAAATGCGACTAAATCCGGAATAATTACTGCTTCCGAAAAAGTCGTGAGCGTGACTAGGTTATGTGCTACAGGAAGTAAGGGAGATCTATGAGTCATAAACCAATTTCATCCATAAGGAAATTATTCTAGATGATACTTGAGCAGATCATCTTCCTCCTTCTTATGAAGACTCTTCAATTAATCGCGCCCAAATTATTACCCTGAAACAATCATTCTTTAAATCAGCCAGGATTTATTGATATCATGCGAAATCTTCCAGATAGAAGATACACAGGCGAAGCTGATTTAGCTTTAGAAATGAAACAAGAAGAATAATAGAATAGAACAGCAGCAAAAAAGAAGATAAGTTCAAAACATGATGATGATATTCTTCTTCTAATAATCAAAAATAACAAACAGGTAAAGACGGAAAAAGTAGAAGGAAAAAATGAAATGAAGGAAAATATTCTTGGTTAGAAAGTATCTATACACAATCGCAAAATGTCCTCTTCTGTGCAATTTCTTATATCCTGTATTTTGGCTTAGCGTAAATCTTTTATTTGCTGAGATTTTATTCTTCCAAATCCCTTGATTCTATATCTATCTCTGCCGCTTCATTTTCTGTAATATTCTTTGCTCGAGTCACATTAGTTCTTGATTTTTTCTTTGCAGTTCTTTTTCCTTTTTTCATGGTCTTCGAAGCTAACTAAGATTTGTCTTACTGATTTTTATATATCTCTATTATTTTGCCAGATGTAGGCCAAGCTTATTTTGTGAATGTAGCATTATCTTTTCTCATACTACTCATCTATTTACAGAATCTCTAATATCTGAAGTATCTTTTTGTGGAATAGACAAGAAGATAGTGTTCTACATCAAATGAGATCTTCACACCTGCATGGTATTTCATAATCTTTCCAGAATTTGGATCTACCTTTGAAGTAATATTAAATTGTCAATATTGTCATGGGCCTGGTCTGTCCAACTTAGCGATATGCAGAAGGCAGGCATGTTACATATAGGCAGTCTTAGCACAACTAAGAGCCTATTCGAACTGCTGCTCTTCTGTAAGTAATCCAAGCACAAGCGTAATGTAGCATTGCAATATGGTTCTCTACCTTTTTATCCCATCTAATTAACAACCGTCCACATCTGTTCCTCCAGGAATGAGTTCTTTCAACAACTACCCAATATCTAGCTCTATATCCAGGTATTGTATTTCGTTTGTTTGTTGCTTGTTTTCTCTCTCGATGGGATATGGGTTGTATATCCATACTCTTCCAGTAGTTCATATACTTCAGGAAAGTCGTAACCCTTGTCCAGACACATGTGTTGTTGGTTCAGGTCTGTAGATTACTACTATAATCTAAAATGTCGCGCTTTACTCATCTTCACGTCATGGCTGAAGGCACCATCATCTACAGTCTTTCTCCACTCTTGAAATCTGTCATGCACTGTACTAGAAGCACTAAGACTTCTAGGTAGAGCATTCCACTGACAGCCTGTACGTATGACGTAGAAATGGCATTAATAGCCATCCTGTCATTCATTCGTGGACGACTAGATTTCTTCTTCTTATTTCTATTTCTATGTGGCAACAATGGAGTGATTCTATTCCATAAGACATTAGGTACTTCATACAGCGAATCAACACCTGTAATTTCTGATATCACTATAGATCATAAGATAGTACAGTTCGGCTTGCCTTTATCGTACAAATATAGTATGCCTAAAACTCAACTAATATCAATTACTTTTCGGACAGGTTCTAAATCATATTTGAATGGTTGCTGCTCAATTGTATTAACAAATAGCGTCAAGTCATTATACCTGTTTTATTGGTCCTGCCATTTTGGCTAGATCTATTTTCGGTGCACTGACTTACAAAGCAGGACAGAGTACACGGAGAACTGAATACATCTGTTATAGCAAATAAAATTGCTGGCTGTCATAGTGCTTATCTGGCCTCTACCATTAAGTGCTATGGCGGCTAGCCGCATAGGAATAAGGTGCTGGTACCAACCATAGGCCAGGACCAAACCTATGTTGTCATAGCAATTCTTCAGATCAACAATACTACTGGTAGAAGGTAGGATTGTTATCTTCTAAAAGATATACCTGAGCTATCGAAGATCTTAATTTCTCTAACCTCATGATAAGATGGTTTACAAATATTACAGCAATAGTATGAAAACAGCCTATATTTCAGTTTCAATATTGGCAATAGTTTCAGTGGTAATGTGAGGTATGCCATTTATTTGTGTAGAGATAATAAACTCCGCATGCTAGATATGTTAGCAGTACACAAATGCAAACAAGTTTCGATAACTGTAATACCGGTACTAAATATGCCATAACCAGTCCACAAACTCGAGACCTTGGTGCTGGTTCGCAGACTAACATACAAATTTCCAATATGAATGGAATCCAAGAGCCCTTAACCCTGCTGTGGGATAGGGGACAACGAGGACAGGATTTCTGTAACTGTAAAATGTTGCCAGCCTCAGAGAAGTCAGCCCCGTATAATCATGTACCGTTACTGATCCTCCAGAATTGAGATGGATTGCCATCTACCAACACGAGAATTTTGAAAATGTTTATTATTTTCTTACAATTGAATTCCTAGCAGATCTTTTTCATATCTGATGTGAGCAGCCATTTCCATTTCATGAAAAACATCAGATAATCCAATGCTATATTGATTTATGGATATTAATCTGCTTAAAAATCAATGAATCTAGTGTGGTCAAAGACACCATATCAGTATTGAAAGACATTTTGGGCATGTACATATGTGTCACCATTCTATATTCATTCTGTATGTCACGATGCACCAAAAATGAATAACAATTCAGCTTCAAAGAACTTAAAGAGTTTGAATTTTATTCCGTTAACAGTCTGTCCACCTTCCTTTTATGGTCCTTTAGCATAGTTCTTTAAAATAGATGAAAAACATGGAGTATGAATTATGGATCGCAAGGATATCCTGTTATCATATAGTGGTTATCATGCAGCTATTGTTAAAGCTATCGTAGAAGATAGTGTGATTGCTATAACCAAAGCTCTCGTCTAAACACATCACTCTGTCCCTTTATCACTTGCATCTAAGGAGATGAGGATTTTAATTGACCACGGATTTCGCCGTTTGAATTGCGATCCGTATGAACATTGACATATGCTTTGCCGTCTTCAATAAGTCGGATTAGATCAGTTATCTGCTTTCCTGCTAAGGGGCCCATAAGATCAGCAGAAGTAATAGTGCCACCTACAGAAGTAGAAGTACTACCGCTACCACTGCCTAAAGTGTATGCTAAGGCGCCTGCAAAAACATTACCTATTTTCAAATTTGCAATTATAGGTCCGTTTGTTCCTACGCTCCCTCTATGAATATGAGCCCCTGTAACTACCTCATTTAGATCTGAAAGAGATATCTGATAGTCTAATGCGGTTTGTTGGGGATTTGGGACAATCTTAATTCTTCCTGTTGCTTGAGTATCAACAGGGGGTACTTCATTATCCCCTGTTAATAATGCACGGAATTGCTTTCCTGAAACAGGAGACGTCGACGATGATGAAGATGTGCCTGCTATCGTCGTCGTTGAGTATACCACGGCTGATCCAGTTAAACCGTTCAATTGAGCGTTAGCATACGTGACTGTGATAAGTACTACTGAAAGTATGACCAGTCCAAGGACAAGAAAGAGCGTTACCTTAGTAAACAATTGTACTTGCATTATTATCATATCCAATATCACATTAATAAAATCTCTGCAAATAATGAAATTGTATTATAAGTCACGGACATAGGATCTCATATATGTAACAAGTGGATCTCTACGTGTAAGTATCTCATTTTCTGTTAGTGTTGTATGAAGATATGTCTTATCAAACTCCTTATCAATTCTGTAAATGGTTTCCTTTGGAACAGTTAGCCTTTCACGATCCCCATACTCAATGGTAAGCGAGTGAGAGGTTTGATAATCTTTGTTATCATATTGTATGACTATACCCATATCCAAGTTATCCTTGCTTCTTACTATCGCTCCTATTGTTTTTTGCCAGTCTATATTTTTAATTGACGACATATATGAATATGAATATTTTTGATGTATAAAAGGAGGCAGAACGCAGTGTATTGCACAAGATGAGATCGTATATTCTTATGTTCATACCGATTTTATTACCCACGAATGTCTTAGATACTCCTTTGTTCTATGCCCTAGTCTAGGTCCATAAGACTTTTGAAAGGCTTTTGTGGGGTTGGTAAATACGTCTTATTAGAATAATACTACTACCAATGTTGTCACTGTATAATCCAGCAAAGACATGGACTAGGAAGTAA
>JARBAU010000211.1 GCA_029237525.1 Nitrososphaerales archaeon
ATCTAATCATCATGAATGCCCTAGAATCATATAACAAGATCTTCCATTTAATGAAAGAACATCACACCTGGTTTGATAAATCAATACCTCTCATCGCCAGTGAAAATATACCTAGTACTGCAGTAAGAGAAGCAATAATTTCTGACTTTGGCAACAGATACGCTGAAGGCTGGCCTGGAGAGAGGGTATATGCTGGATGCAAATACATAGATCAAGTGGAGATAATTTGCAACGATTTGGCGAAGACCGTTTTTGGAGCAGAATTTGCAGATTGTAGGGCAACTTCTGGCGTAGTTGCTAACCTTGCTATTTATGCAGCATTTTCCAAACCTGGAGATTATATGCTAGCAGCATCCATTCCTTCAGGTGGTCATATTTCCCATGGTAAGAAAGAGCATTCGGGTACAGCTGGGCTTGTACATGGATTGAATATTGAACATTATCCCTTTTCAAAAGAAGAAATGACAATCGACGTAGATGCTACGAAAAAGAAAATTGAAGAAATGTGTAAGGATAACAGAGCTCCAAGTATAGGAATGTTTGGCGGTAGTCTATTTTTATTTCCACATCCTTTAAATGAATTGGCAGATTTTATGCACAATAATAATATGTATGTAAACTACGATGGGGCACATGTTGCGGGATTGATTGCTGGTGGTCAGTTCCAAGATCCTCTAAAAGAGGGAGCAGATTCAATGACTATGAGCTCACACAAAACATTGTGGGGTCCCCAAGGAGGAATTATAGTATCATTACAGAAATATGCTGAATTTATCAAGAAGGCAGTTTTTCCGGGTATCACAAGTAGTCATCATCTGCATCATGTTGCTGGCAAAGCTATTGCCCTGGCTGAATCATTAGAATTTGGAAAAGATTATGCAATACAAGTAATCAAAAATGCCAAAGCTATTGCAGGGGCTTTAGCTAATTTAGGATTCGATGTTTTGGGAGAAAAAAGAGGGTATACTGCATCACATCAACTTGCGGTAGATGTTTCAAAGTTTGGTGACGGTGGTACTATAGAAAGAGATCTGGAAAACGCTAACATAATCTTAAATAGACAGCTACTGCCCGGAGATATCAAAGCTGGTAGGCATTACATGCATCCAAGTGGAATAAGAATCGGAGTTCCAGAAATAACAAGGTTGGGAATGAGAGAAAGTGAAATGAAAGAAGTTGCGAACTTTATTAAGCGTGTGGTGATAGATAAACATGACCCCTTTTTAATAGCAAATGATGTGGCACAGTTCAGAAAACAATTTCAAAAAATACATTATGCATTTGATAATGCTGTTGATGCGTACGAATACATAGATGTTATACATCATAGAAAAGCAAGTTAGTAGGTGATAGAATATCAAAAGGAGAATGAATTTTTAATGAGTCTCTTAAGCACATTGAATGAACATCTAGTCAGTTCGCACATTTACGTACACATCTACCAAAGTCTGATTCCCTAACATATTTAGCTCACCACCTAATGAAACTACAAATTTGACAAAATTCTCATATTCGTTATTTTCATAGTCGTGTGGTTTGGATTTAATTTCAATGGTCAGTCTACTAATAAGAGTTTAAAATAAATGAAAAGAATAATGTGCTATCAATCTTAAAGTTTTGATTGATTGATTCCAAAATTTGAATCAGCATAATATACTAAATGCTACACTTGTTTCTGATACAATTTAGTATAATCCATCATCATTATAATTGCAAAGTTTGATTATTTTCTAAAACTTGTTTGTTCCTAATTAATCGTAGGAGTTAATAAAAATGGATAAAAATGACATTCTCAAAATCTATTTATTAATATGTAGACAGAATCTTAATCTGAGGTATATTCAACGCATCGATAATATATCAAGCCATTTATTGTGATATCCTCAATTTTTGCTATCGTGAGTTTTTTGTCGATACGATCAGATTTTTTTGATATTATTCCAGCTGTAAAGTTACTAAATAACTCTGTCAGGCTGAGTTTTACCATTGCATGATTAACTTCATCTTCTTTTATCCCAATCGCGTCACCAATTTCCTTTGCTGAAAACCCTTTTCCTTTATTATGACACAAAAATTGAACTATCACTGTATTAATATTTTTGTGTGCATCAAATTCAGCTGCATCTATAGGTGCCATAATATATGATATGCATTGGCTCCTATAACAAACATACTGATGTACCATTATGTACGTGTAATGTAGAAAAGCTGAGAAGTTGGACGTTTTTCGAGGATTTTATGGGCGATATTAGAGATCTGACATGGAACCTATCCCAAAATTATCCTCCTGTATATAACAATACAACATCCCAAACATACTAAATCAAAATAGTTTTCTAACTTCTTTTCATATCTAACCAAAAGCTTCTGAACCTGTTATGCCAAGAGTTGGCTCTTATTACAATCCATCTTCTAGAACGAACCATGATGATGAAAATGATTTGTTAGTACTCGTTCTCCTTTATGTCGAATATGTCGCAAGTATCACCTCTTAATAACTTCCGTCTCAATCTCTTGAAAATCATATCCTTTATCAAGGTAGAGATTCTGTCTCTTTTTATTAATCTTGTATGACGGTCTTTTAGCTACGATATTATCCAGCACACTTAGAGCAGTCTTCATATCATGTGTGTTGGCCGCCGTTATAACAACAGATAGCGGAATACCTTGTCCATCAGTGAATACATGACGTTTTGTTCCTAATTTGCCTCTGTCTGTAGGATTAGGTCCAGTCATTTCCCCCCTAAAGATGCCTTTATCGATACGCTATCAAGTGACTGCCATCTCCATTGAATTCCTACTACCTCATCATACGCTTTTAGCAGTCTAGCCCATAATTTTTGAAATAC
>JARBAU010000212.1 GCA_029237525.1 Nitrososphaerales archaeon
AGATGCTTCAGCTTGATATTTTAATGTACGAACTTCTAATGGTACGACTTGCTCTGCAAATGGTATTATGAAGTGTACACCTTCTCCCAATACTCTATTTTCTACTGCACCAACGTATAATACAACTCCTCTATGTCCTGCTTGTACTATCACTACTGATTCAGAGATCACTATAACAATAATGATAAATGTGGCTATAGCTGCAACAATTAATAATTTTTTAGCCCCAAAAACTGAGCCTGACCCCACATTTTCAAGAGGCTCCCCTTCGGGGGTTCGTTTAGTACTATTACCTGATCTCTTGAACGGGTTTTTCATATAATGCTTTTCCTCGTATGATCGTATAATTTAGTTGTGTTAAAAGAAATTCTCATTAGAATTAAGACCTTGGATAAAATAGGATTCTAAAATTATTGTTGCGATGCTTATTCTTGTCATGCTAATATGATCTAATCTAATTGGTACTCTAGTGTAATAAAGTTGTTACTCGTCTGTCTTGTCCTTCCTTCTTTTTAACCTTATCTTTTTAACTTTATCCTCAAAATCGAATTGAAATGAGTATCTGAGTACTACTCAAATTACTTTGCTTTTTATAACCTAATTTATTTTCACCTTTAACTCCACCTGAAAACTGAGCCAGTAGAAAGCTCTATATCATAAGTTCATTGAAGAAAATACTCCGCCCCTCTGCTTTTAAGCATAATCACATCGAATGTTGTTTGAGTTCAGTTTCATTCGAATTATTCACCATACTTAACGCATTTGAATTAGTTGGTTATGCAGATGAGGTGTTATGAACTTGTCATGACTAAATGACTTCCTCATTCACTTACTTTTGCCTCTAATTCCGCTCTCTCTTTATTTGGTTTCTGATTAACAGAGTCAAAATACTACTTTATTCAGACATGACACTCTTCCATTTTTTTAGGCTTCATCTAAATTTTTTAAAGTCAGTTTCTCTTAATCCTGATGGCGTCGCTTGTATTCTTCCTATTGCTCAGATAGTCCTTGCTAACTATTCATGCTCTCAAGTCTATTTTTGATGTGTATGTTAAGACTATGTTCTTCTGTTTTGATTCAGTCCAGTATCAACATAGCGGGCTAGTGTGATATGTCAACTTAACATGATATCTGATCCATATGATCTATTTACTAGATCTAAAAGATTTCCAATCAGCTTTGATTGGTGCGGACTTTCCTACTTTCAATTTTTGAATATAGTTGTATGCTGAAAGTGCTGCAACACTTCCCTGACCCGCAGATATCACAGCTTGTTTGTATGGTACATCAGTAACGTCACCAGCTGCAAATATTCCCTGCTTAGAAGTAGAACAATATTTGTCTACGATGATCTCATTGCTATTATTTAATTGAACTAAATCTTTTACAAAGCTTGTCTTTGCGGTATATCCCATCTCTACGAATACACCATCTACATCGAGTTTGGATTCTGATGATGGTGAAGTCGATGACCGTGAAGAAGGTGAGTTGATAGTTCTTGTATTAGCAATAGTTAACGATTCAACCTTTGATTTACCATTGATTGATTTTACAATTGAATTAGAAATGAAAGAAACATTCTTTTCACGTTGTAACAAATCAATAGTGTCTGCTGTACCTATTGCATGACTAGCTTGATGAATTATGTACACTTTAGAAGCTATGGATTTGAGAAATAACGCTGCATCCAAAGATGGATCACCAATGCCTACTACTGCGACTTTCTTTTGCTTAAATAAAGGACCATCGCAAACAGCACAGTAAGAAACTCCTTTTCCCTTTAATTGCTGTTCTCCGGGCACATTTAGATCTCTCGGAGTTTTACCAAAAGCAAGTATTATGGCAGTTGCAAAATATTCATTATTTTCGCTTGTTTTAATTTTAAAATTCTTAGTACTATTGTTTTTATTTTCTTTTTCTTTACCTCTTTGTCTATCTTCCTCTTCTTCGATAGATGTAGCTTCTTCATATGCAAATTTTGTTCCAAAATTTCTGGCTTGTGACTCAAATTTGGTCATAAGCTCATAACCTCCGATATGATCAAACGCAGGGTAATTTTCTATATCATTTGTTAAAAGTGCCTGTCCTCCAATGTCTTTTGTGATTAATAGTGTATTTAGACTCTGGCGGCTAGAGTACAAAGCTGCAGATAGCCCAGCAGATGCTCCTCCAATAATTATGACATCCCATTGTAGTGATGACGGTCGTGGCATTTTGGTGTTTCTGATCAAGTAGGATTCTCACAATCTACATAATAACCTTGAGCTAAAGAACAGGTATGTTTGATTAATGCAAATATTTTTCCTTGTATGGCCAAACTATTTTATTATTGATACTGGCAGTTCCTAGCACCTTCTATAAGACTTTATGAAGGAATATGAAATATGATCCTATTTTCAAGTATTCTACTATTCCGAGATGCAATGGTCAATTTGCATATTCATCCACCCATCAACTTGAAGCAAAAGTAATGGTTTCATAGCCGTTGTATA
>JARBAU010000213.1 GCA_029237525.1 Nitrososphaerales archaeon
CGTGCTAACAGTGCAGCGAGGAGCCCAACTGGCCCTGCTCCGGTGATCAGAGCAATCCTAGGCTCGAACCAGCTTCTCGAACCGATCCGTTCAGCTTGCTCCCACGCCTTTGCCACTACAGCTGCAGGCTCGAGCAAGACACCTAGATCTCCCAATTGTGAGCCTATACGTACGGCAAAACGCGGATCAATGCGGAAGCGTTCGCACCCGTAACCATGGTATTCCTTGATCCCTCGCTCAACGAAGCGGCCATTTCTACACATATCCCACTCGTCGGCTGCGCAGGCCGGGCATAGTAACGGATCTGGCCGCCGCACAATGCCGACCACCAGATCTCCAGACTCAAAACCACTCCCCTCGGGAGCCTCTATCACTTCCCCTAAAGATTCATGTCCTAGGACTAGCTGCTCCTCTCCAGGCGGCGGGACGCCATATCCTTCGAGGGCTATTTCGAGATCGGTGCCGCACAAGCCAATCAACCGCGTCTGAACCAACACTGAACCATCGGAATATGTTGGCTCTGGCAGATCAATCACGCCTGCGGTCTCCGGTCTGCCGGGAACGATTGCAATTGCTCTCATCTGAAATCCATCACCCTCATTTCATAAATCTGGAGTGATATTTCCAAGTTACTCCTATGAGTGTCTGAATTGCCCATCTTACAACACGCCCTCAATTTTATATGTCCACCAACTTGTGTTTTAGTCGGGCCAGTGCCCTTGAGCAGAAATAGATAATGCGAGTCTTGATTCGGTACATAGGGCAACGCCTAAAAATAAAGGCAGTTGCAATTAATAGGAATGTTTCTGTTGTGTCAACATATTCTACCACATTGATTAGCACCATCGATTTCCTATATGAAGAAAGATGCTTATATCCTTGCCAATTTATTCTACATATGCATATGCACAAATTAAAATTATGTTATGTCAAACGATTCTAAAGATCGGTCCTTAACGACGGAGATACAAGAAAACACTAACACTGTGACAATGATGCGTTACTCAATTCTTAAATCACTTGATTCAAGCCGTAGAACCTACACCGTTCAGGCTCTAGCAGCAGTTTCCAAGGGCCTCAATAAATCATGCACTAGATCTAGCTCTGCAAACAATCGCTTGCCTATCTTGTCTATTGTAATACCATATGTAATGTGCTACGTCTGTTATGAGGATCCAGCAACTTTATTAGACACACTAGACATCTCAAATTTTACATGTCTAAATCTATCTCTATACTGATAGGTGTCTTAGGGAAACTTCGGATTAGTCCAGATCCTGTATCAACGGATAATGGACACAACTAATTAATTCAAAGTAGATTTGTTATCCCCTTTTGACTACTACAAAAGGAAAATTATAATAAATCTGATTTTTATAATTTGATTAGCTGTGACAAACAAAAAAGGTAAAAACCAAATAATATTAATTGGGAAAAGGACCACATTCCATGAACGGAAAAATAATTATATCCAATGGAATTCCGGATGTTATTAATGAAATAACGAGTTCAGACTATGGTTCTCATTATAGTATACTATATCATAATTTGAAGACACTACGGTGTATGTATCCACATCTGATAAGACAATATCTGGAAGTTAAGAATGACGTGGTTCTTTTCTTACCTTTCTATGATACTCCAGAACAAGTCAGGAAGATATTATCAAAAAATAAGGTTGATGTCAAAAAATGTGAGAATATAGAAGAATCACTAATAATAATGGATGCAAGTAAAGCTTATTTTGGATCCTCAACAGACATATTCTCTTTTGTTGCCTCGTTAACCAAACTTGCTAGGGTGTCGAGTAGGAATGGACTTTCAATTTTTGAAGATATGGGGCCATTTTTTTATTATAATAAAATAAATGACTTGTCAAAATATGAAGTATTACTTTCAACTTCATACAAACCTTGGATTAAAGCTAGAGCATTTTGTCTTTACAGCAAACTCGACTATGATCGACTTTTAACAAAGCAAAAGAAAATGATATCAAGAAATCACGTAAAAGAGATATGTATGTCTTCCTCTTCAACCTCGATCTTGTGAACAGTAGGTCAAAGAACCTCATGTGTATCCTTATAAGAGATCTTCATACCTGAATAACCTAGTGCAATCTTGAAGCTATTTCCATTGTTACAAAGAACTGTGGGGAGTGAATACTACAATCAGATCATCATCAATTATTCAATAAATAATTGGCTTACTATAGCTGAAATGACCTTGTTATGATTTCTAATATTAATTTCTACTTGATTTGATTATTCTCATCTGTATCTGCAGTGATACCGTTACCCAATTCTTCATTAAA
>JARBAU010000214.1 GCA_029237525.1 Nitrososphaerales archaeon
AAAAACTTCCTTATAAAAATCCTCATTAAGACCATGAGCTAACAGGGCAACAGATACGATACCTGCTACTATTAATGCACTTAAAATAGTGTTTAATGTAATAATTCTTACACGTCCTCTATTCACCTTGACCTGACCATAATGTTTTAAATTATTTTCTATAAGAGGTATGTCTTCATTATCGACTACTACCCCTGAGATATCAAGTGTGGCTATGTCTATTTCAGACGTCTTAACATCATGGAATTCTACAATATGGATCAATTTATTTGGTGAGAGAAAGTCCTTGATTCTTTGCACGTTATCTTGTTTGCATATTATCTTTATGTGTATAGGAATGCGCATCTATCTGAATAAAAATAAGCTTAGTATAATAACGAGCTGCCTATCTCATGACTGACAGAACGTACTCCACCTATCTTCCTGATACTGCTCTCCACCTGTTGAATTTGATCTTTACTGCCACTTACGTCAATTATGACATCTGGGTCTTCCTGAGATTTCTTTTCTACTCTAAATACAAAAGTGACAGCTTCCATTTTTTTAGATTGCTGTATAACACTTCTCCAGGAGCTACCACTACAATTTACTAATAAAGTGGCAGTTAATTTATTATTGTCGTTATCATCCATATTAAGATATTCAGATCATTATTGCAGTGTTGAGAATTTATAACTTTGGTCTAGTCCACGAGCAGATACTCGAGTTCGCTTGTCTTTAATATGCCTTCCAATAATTTTTTTATCAATTAAAACTACCTCGATTTATATCAATAAAATAAATTCGCAATCACATCTTTTTCATACGTTTGATAGAATAGACTAGAGTTCCTATCTGCTAGAGACACTACAAGCAGGTGCTTCCATAAAGAATCTGTCATCTTTAACTTTACAGATTTTTACAACCAGAATTATTAGAATGTTTATTGCCTGACTCAGTCAGTGCATGAATGGATTATCTATAAACTGCTGTAATGACTGAATTGGACATCTCCAGCCCTAGCCAAGATGTAATATTTAGAAATCGGATTCATTATATTAGGTTTAACAAAACCATCAGCAGATGGATAAGCAATGATTAAATAGTTAATTCAAAGACCAACTAGACATTGCTAGACCGACTTATATTGAAATACTACGTCTGATAATTTTGACAAATGCTTATGACTCATACTATGAGATTCGATATCGTGCCCTTCCTTTTGGAGTGTATGATTTTTTGATGGCTTGAATGCAGGGGATTGATCTACCAGTCATGCTCTCCGAGTACTACTCATAAGAAAGTCTGTAATTCTCAGCTGTTCTTTCTTACTTTTGTACATCTGACTATTTCTTAACCATTCATTCTTGGATAAAGACAAGCTGATAGTAGCAAAGTTTAATGCTTCATCAAAGCTTTCGACTTGTTTAGCCAGTCCCTCAAGGGCCCTTCTAAGTCCCTCCCTGACTTGCCACACTCCTACTGGCATAACATATTCTGGATGAATCTCTCTTAAAATCAATGCCGCAGCTTTATGTTTAATTTTTAAGAGATGTTCAGCCACACCTAATCTAGCAGCAAAATATGCTCCTGCTATGGAAGGGTAATGATCTAGACCATTTGCATTTTCATAATCTACTCCAATTTGCATATTTCCGTTATTCTCGTCATACCATGCCTCTTGCATTTCAAAACTCCAAATTTCATCCGGGATCAGTATTATAGAGTAATAGTTGCCTAAATGTGAATACTTGTAGATTTTGAAGCGATCGATCGTGGAAAAATTATCAATCCTTCTTATCAGATAGGCAGATATGATATCATCAGTTGCAGAAATACTCCATCTTGTGGGTACCAATCTGCGATTTTTTTTCAACCCTAACATTCCTATACTTAGCACTCTATGGAGAGTACTTACATGTACGCCATCAAGATATAGATCGACTATTGCTTGAGATGCCGATAGATCCTTGTCATAGTAAGCGTCTTCTATTCTTTGATCGACTGAAATTGAAGACGAGGAGGTTCTAAAATTCTTCAAGGGAGCGGCTGGGCCGAACGGCGCCGAGTCAGTATCAAATCTGGAATCCCTTTCTTGCTCAAAGTCTGATATGGGTATTTTTTCAAGCGTTGCTTCACTTTCGACTGATTTGTTTGTCATGGCGACTTCCTGCAAAGATTCTACATACCTTCCACTTACGTCACGAACATCAACTTTTGAAATCCCTCGTACTAGAGCTAAACGGTAATTCACAATTTCTTCTAGACTTTTACCAAGCCACATCTCTGGCGTATCAAGGATTTTCGTATCCCCGTGAAGCGGCGGAATCATAGGTCCAACTTTTACTTTGGGGTAACCATACCTTCCAACAAATACTGATGGTGGTGTAGCACCGGAAAGCGTCGTAGTTGATAACTTGGCAGAATTATCATTAAGGAATTTAATCCAATTTCTCTCTAATCTTGCTTTGATTTCACTGGCAGTAACCACATCACTCTCTATTCAATTAACAAAGCAAAAGTAATTTGAAGGTATAGTATAATCTTAGCCGCAGAGTCATAAAGATAATATTTATTTAAAGACTCTACCATAAGATGTCCTCAAGTTATCTGAGTATGAAATGCCTATCCCTAAAACAGCCATATGCCTACCTTCTGGCATCCGGAAAAAAGACTATAGAATTGAGAAATTGGAACACTAGATTTAGAGGAAAGTTCTTGATACATTCTTCAAAAAATGTCGATAGCAAAAGATCCAAGTTCTTGGGTATCGATCATAGAATGCTTACACAAGGTGCAATAATTGGTATTGCATTACTATACGATGTCAAACAATACAAAGACAAAGTAGAACTTGAAGCAGACTATCATAAGCATTATGCAGATACCAAAAAATTTGGTTCTTGTAAGTATGGATTTATGATAGAGAATGCAAACAGATTTCAAAATCCGATTCCTTATCGAGGCAAATTGAATTTCTTCGAAGTAGATTATCCTATTATTAAAAGTCTCCTCTACCTTTAGAATCTTTTTATGGCATCTACTAGATAACTATATAAATTCCAGGTTGGATTCTGTTATTGTCGATGATCGCATTGTCAAATGCAAGAATACTGTAGTCCTGCATATAGGATCATCTCCAAATTGCCCTACCTGACTTCCAAAGCGCTCAAGTCATCCAATTCCGTGAAAATCCATACCTATAAGCCGAATTATAGGGAACTTAGATTTCATTAAATTATCAGAACTCATTTGCTATTACCATGGGAAGCCCACAAAATTCGAAGATAGTATATAAACTGCAGAAGAGATACAGCTACTTTCAACAAAAGGCTGATGAAAGGACGGTAATAAAATCTACTTTTAATTGAATCTCATGAAGAATGTATTCAAAAGATAATGCTCTACGAAGCTGACGTGGTGCCTTTACATTTCGGGCCGATAAGTGATATTAAAGAACAAATCAAAATCATTAGAAAAGAAATAGCCTCTTATTATTAGATTATTGAGAGAAAGTAGTAATATGACATCTACCGAATTGTCTTCTTATAAGGTTATTTTGAAGACAATACTTGTTGTATATTACTTTAGTTTTATTTTCTCAATGTCCTTCATTGGATAAAATAGGTGATTTTGGCAACATAATATTTTTATAATATTGTCAATTTATTATAGTAAAGTGTTACCGTTAAATGTTATCAGAGCTACATATGTAGTAAGTCTATCCAATAGTCTTGGTCTTGCCGCGATTGAACTAATTGATGAGTTGCTTCCTGAGATAGATTCATCTTATATTGGTTGTACAAGCACAGAAAGCACACCTCCATGATATTATTATTATAATTTACTATAGTGGAAATGAGCTTTGAAAAAGCAGAACTTCTTGGCGTGCGTTCCTAACAATCGTAAAGCAGCTCTCATTTCTGCGATAATAATAACTGTACTACTTATCATAGATTTGTTGTCAACACGCCAGATTTTGTATCCTACTGCCACTTATCAAACTGTGCTCTTTATACTAATAGTGATAATTGCGTATGGAATTGCTTCCTGGATCCTTTTAGAATATACCAGAAGACTAACAATTGATCTCAGATCCAAATCACGATTGATGAATATGATGCATTGGAGCGTTACTATAGTTCAGTTTTCACTCCTTGGTTTGTTGGTATTTAGCATATATAACAATAGTACAAGTTGCAAAGGGTATTTTGAATTCTGCACTAGTTCTGTATCTCTGACAACTTCAGTGTATGTGATTAGTGCCATAGCAGCATGCATAATTTTGGGTATCATGAGCTTCAAATTTTTCGCATGGTACAGAACAAACAGGAGAAATCTGATGGTATTGTTTTATGGTCTGGCAGCAGCCACAATTGCTATCGCAATAACAGAAGATGCGTACACTAAACTGATTGTAGTACATCTAGTAGAAGAGAAAACATCTGCGGGTGTTGCATCTCAGTCTTCGTTCATATACAAGAATCTAAAAAAATACCAGGGCGAAATTCAATATAAAGTAACAAATCCTTACAATACTCTCTTATGGATTTCACCTACGTCTACTAACTCGCTTAAAAATAACCTAGACCAGCTACAGCTGCTTCCCTATATCTTTATGTGGTTAGCAGTTGCCACTCTATTACGCCAGTATTATAAAACTATTAGAGGAGTAGACAAAAGGTTTCCTCTAAAGTTTTGGGCAATACTAGCGGCTCCTTTGATATTATATCTAATAGGGAGTAATTTAATATTGTCAACACCCGCAGACACGCCATACAAATTCTATTATCGAGTTATTTATAGAGCAGGAACAATAGGCGCCAGCCTCTTATTTGCGGTTGCATTTTATGTCGCAGCTAGAAACATTGCTGCGTTACAAGTAAAGGACTACCTAGCTATCTCTGCAATTGGTATAATAATGGTTCGCATAGCACTCAGTATTTCTGCATTACAACAGACTTATGGTGTAGCTGCACATTCGATAGTACTCCTGTCCTCATACCTCTTTGTCATTGGGTTCTACGCTTTGGCAATCTCAATTTCCCATGATAAATCATTGAGGCAATCGATTAGAGGTTCTGCCTTAGAGGTGTCCAAATTATTGGATGTTCTTGGAACACCTAACGTGGAACAGGAAATAGAAAGAAGGGTACTAAGCACAGCAAGGAAGACTGAAGTGGCTATAGTACAACAGAGCGGGGTAAAATCTTCACTAACTGAAAATGAAATGAAACAATATCTGGGAACCGTGCTAAAAGAAATCAAAATATTAAAGAATTTAGACGAAATAATTACTAAAGGAAAAGAAATTCTGAATAGATCCTACGAATTTTTGGTTTGCTCAGGGTTTGGCGGACTACGACTGGCTTATAATAACTACTTTGATCTGTATAAAAAAGTAATGGAGAAGCATAAAAATGGTGAACATAAGGGAATTAGAATAGTTACGTCAATTGCTGATAAAGATAATGCCAATCTAGTACGTAAGTTTGTTGACATTGGGATTCACGTAAGGCATGCTAAGAATATGCCTCCAATAGATTTTGCCGTTTCTGACAAAGAGCTTGTTGCTAATATAGAAAAGGCAGAAGGCGGAGAAAAAATCAGAAGTCTTTTAATTAGTAATGAATATTCTTACGTAAGCCACTTTGTTTCCATTTTTGAAGAATTGTGGAAGGATGGATCAGAAGCTATCGATAGAATAAGGACAATTGAAGAAGGTCTAGAACCAGAAATATTTGAAGTTATTTCTGATAATCAAAAGGCTGCTCATATTCTTGTAGATCTGGCAAAGTCAGTTAGCCAGGAAGCCCTATTCCTTCTTCCCAACGATAGAGCAATGATAAGGGTGGAAAACTTGGGTGTTATCGATCATCTTATAACAGCATCCCAAAATGGAGCAAACATAAAGATCATCTGTCCGCTTACTGGAGAAAATTCACATATCCTAAAGAAGATATCCAAAAATGCACCTGATATAAAGATTTTAAATGGGCATAGTTCTTCAGCTGGTTTTCTGATAGCAGATGGCAAAAGGTTTATTAGAGCTGAATTGAAAAAAGCTGACGCTACAGAATTTATAGACGCAATAGGGTTTACTCTTTATTCTAATAGTAAACGTAGCGTCGAGTCATTTAAATCAATTTTTGAAATGCTTTGGAATGAACATCTGATAAATGACCAGCTAAAGAAGACAGAACAATTACAAACTCAATTTATTAATATGGCAGCTCATGAGCTGCGTACTCCGATACAGCCTATATTGAGCTTATCAGAAGTTCTCCGATCTAAAATAAATGATCCTAATCTACTAGATATGTTGGAAATTACAATCAGAAATGCAAGAAGACTTAGAAGGCTTACAGATGATATTTTGGATGCCAGTAAGATCGAAAGCCTGCAACAAATGCGGCTGACCAAAGAACGGTTCAATTTAACCGATATTATGACCGATGTTATTTCGGATTCTAAAAGTCAAATTACAACAAATAAAAAGAACAACGTATCGTTAGATTTTCTATTTGCAGAACAGGAAATAATCGTAGAAGGAGATAAATCAAGAATCCACCAAGTGGTAACGAATTTGATTAGTAATGCGATTAAATTCACAAACGAAGGCAAAATAACTATTACAACCGAAAAAACTGCTGATGGTTTTGCCATAATAAGTATAAAGGACACCGGAAGCGGGATAGATCCTGAAATAATGCCAAGGCTTTTCACAAAATTTACCACTAAGTCAGATAGAGGGACCGGCCTCGGACTATTCATATCAAAAAGTATAGTGGAAGCTCATGGTGGCAAAATATGGGCTGTTAATAACGTAGAAAATGATGGTGCGCTTTTTGCATTTAGTTTGCCAATTGCTACACAAGAATACAATACAACAGGCAGATTTCTAGTCAAAAGTAGAGAATAGTAACTGTGAGCGGATATATTAAGAGCTTATCTCTATTATTCTCGATAATGATAAGTTTGAATATCTCCTGGCAAAAATAAGACTAGTTAGTAATAGAATTGATAAGGGAGGAGATTGACGCATACATAGATACTGTGGTACCTAGTCTGATAGGAAATATATTCGACCTATGCAGTTCAAAAGAAGAAATCTTCGAGGCTATCAAAACGATGTCTAGTAGACTTTATGAAGCAGCAATTGCTGAAGAAAATAGACGTCGATTGTAGACCACATTACACATCAAACAAGATAAGTGATCAGATAAGGTTCATTTAGTAAATGATTTGACAGTCCTGATACAATGAATCATTCTATAAATTACTCTGAACTAGCTGTTTGTCTAGTATGCCTTGGCAGAAATCCGATATTATGGTGTTAAAGGAGCTATTTTTAATGGACTAGCTAAATCTTTTTATGGGTATTATACTGGGTAATTATATAATTCACCAGAGAAGGCTGGATTAGATTTACTGCTTGCTGTTGAAAACAAGTACGTATTCTTTGGAGTCTTTATTCGCAAGTCCAATCGTATATAGGAATCTGAACTTAATATATGGCTTCAGAATAGAACTAAAAAGAGTAATTATGGAAATTCATTGAAAATTACTACAGAATTTTATACATTTGGTGCAAGTTTATGATTAATCTTTGATCTATTTCTATAGGAGTTATTTTCATCCAAAAGCTGCATATGTTCTTCCAGCGTATTGTATCTAGAAAAGTCCATTCTATTGTCCTCGTAATCCCCTATCTTCTGTAATTCTTCGAGTATCGAGTCGTATTTCTCTGGGGTTCCTTCGGAGACCTTCCTCCTATTCTGTGATCCAGTCTTCTTTATTACCGATGACGAAGGTGAAGGCGTCATGACCTATTTGCACTTTAGATATATTGCAAAGTGGTATATAATCTCATTTATTCAATCAACCAAAACAAACTATGAAATATTCTTGAAGGTAGGATGCTTCTGGCAGAGAGGCTAACCTCCATTGGATAGTATATTTATGATCTCAAAATTCATAATGGTAGGTAGCTAAAATTAGCTCCTAGACAAGACATGGACCTAAAAAACATAAAGATTACGATATAGTGAATCCAAATCCTGCTAATCGTTATCATTTTACTGCATCTGATTGTCAACAGCCTACGGTTAGATAAGGTGTTAGATATACCAGTCCAGAAAAAATAGTGATTGCGCTCTATGACGATTGTGTGATGGATGATCTGTTGATCCACCCCAGTCCATCATGCATTTCCAGGATAGTTGGTAAATTCGAGGATAAGGTACTTTATCCTTGATCGTTAACTAGTAGCAGTCGCGGCAATAGCACAAGAGGAATAATTCCTTGCTTTTAGTATACCTAAAATAACGCTTCAAGGTGAAATGTTTGCTAGATAAATGAACAATCATTTCCTAAATTTGAGTATAATTCTAATACTAATTCTATTTTCTATTACAATACTACTTTCACGTTCATTCGATATCTATCCTAGGTTTGCCCTAGCAGAGCAACAAAAGACTGTATCAGCTTCTAATTCTAACCAATCTAATAGAATACTAGGAGCTATTGCCTCAAATCTTTTTGGTAGTGATTCAGACTCTGTAGTAGCCGGTCATCATCCTCCTCAAATTTATAGTAAGTCCGGATCAAAATCAGATGCTCAATCTAAAGGGTTATTCGATAATGATCCTAGGTTTGCCCTAGCAGAGCAACAAAAGACTGTATCAGCTTCTAATTCTAACCAATCTAATAGAATACTAGGAGCTATTGCCTCAAATCTGTGGGCCGACAATCCTGATGCTGTAGTAGCCGGTCATCATCGTCCAATTTATAACGAGACCGAATCAAAACAGGATGTTCCGGCTAAGGAAAAAGGATTCTTGGCCGCAAGTATAAAACCAGTCAATGTATCTTATCCCTCTGACTGGATAAAGAGTAGAGGCATAAATATGCAGTTTACCGGACTTCATTCCAGTCCGATCGTTACTTTTTTGATTCCTGATATTGAGGCTACGACTAGCAAAAGCAATTTCGTTGGAATAGCCAAATACATTATTGGTGGCAATCGGACTGCCGCAATGTCCTTGTCTAATTATGTGATTGAAGAACTCAGGGAATTGGAAAGCGATGGGAGCTTTCATCTCTACGAGTCCAATCCTGACAGAATTGGTCAAAATCGTACTATGGCGCAAAGGTTAGTCTACGCCACCAATATAATCGACAGTTCACCAGTTGGTGGTGCTGAAGTCATCGGTCATAGAAAGACAATGGAAGTAATCACACTGGACAATGGAACTGCATATTTCTTTGTATATAGTGCAAATGCTGATAGATATCCTGTTTATCTAGCTAATGCACTTAAAATGCTTGATTCGCTAGCAATCAAATGATTGTTACTGTGTAAATCAACATAAACGTACTCTTCAATTTATTATAATAGCAACAAGCGAGTTGGTTCTAAGATGCCGGTAGAATGTCAATAATAGATAATAATAAAGCGAAAAAAGTAGCTGCGTAATGATTATCTGTTATCTGGCCGTATCTCTTAACCCACATTGTATACAACTGCGGGAAAACAATGTAAATCATGATAATCACCTATGACAGCAATTGATGCACGTACCTGTCCTGCCCCCGCAATTCGTACTTCTATTGTCATGCCAAACATAACTGAAAGATGTACACAATTTATGGTGTTCATATATTATGTTCATATTCTTTTGTTTCGTGGACACTCGCAATTTTTCAGTAGGGCAACAACCAAAGAGACAAGGCGTTTGATCATTCTCGTACTCGTACATGAACTATCATATATTGGAAAACTACAATTAAACATAGTAAACCTATGTTAAGTTGAGTCAAAACAATATGCAATCATTCTCAATTCCCAGTAAAAGGCTACTGATCATTCTTTTAGTACTGGCAATTATAAAGCAGTTATCTATTCTAAACCTGCTAAAAAAATAGTTAGACTAGTTGTATAACTATTTTAAATAAAATAAGAAAAGATCCAAGTAATATATCTTAAATAGATAGTTCAACTCCTTAACCGAAATATATCAAAACAATATAAACTGAAGTACAGATGAAAAATCAGACTATAATAACTCTAATTGCAGTCGCTACAATAGCCAGTATATTAGTAACTGCAGCCGCAGTTAGCCAAGATGCTTTAGCCAAATGTAAGAAAAAATACCGTGGAGGACATAGCGACAATTCAAGACAAACAATAGCTCAAACCAATTTTTGTGGTAATGGGTATTTGGCAATGCAAATAAGTTGTAAAAACCTGGCCAGTCAGATCCAAGGTAATGGTAACGCTGTCAATGTTATAGGCTTGTAATGTAGACTTAAATTCTAGGATCATTTTAGTAGCGAAAAATAATACATATGAAGGAATAGGAAGGGAACGATTGTTTTCTCTTCATAATTTTTCTAATCACTTTATAGATATTTGGACCAATTTAAATTCAAAATGATATAAAAAAATATCTGTCTAAAAGATGTGCCGTATTTCTTTGTCTCTTGTCAATAGATTGTATTTTATTGTTGTATCTTGATATTGGATAAATCAAGATCATGTGGAGCTGACGTACTACAACAGATTAACTGTAAGATAAGGATAAGACGTGCTCCTACAAGACATGATAATAATATAGATTTTAGGCCTATCATAACAAGGACTTCAAATATCCTTTCATTATCTGTAGTTACAGCAGACAATGGATATGATAGTGAGGATAATCATCTTTTCGTAAGAGAGGATTTGCATGCACTAAGTGTAAATCCAGCTCGCAATGAACATGTACCGAAATGGAGAACTTGTGGCAGATATAGGAAGCAGATGAAACGTGGTTACTCCAAATTGCTGTACAATCAAAGAAACAAAGATGACACCATAGTCTACGTCATAAAAAGACTATTTGGAGAGCATCTTATGTCTAGATTGACTAGAACACAGAATAGGGAACTAGCGTTCAGATGTATAATCTATAACATGCATAGACTAACTAATCAGATAACGTTGATGATGTTTTCTACTAAGCCGGTTAAGTTATAAAAAATAAAAAAAGGAGATCGGTTTTTACAGTGGCCGTAAAATTTTTCGTAAACATCACCTAAATTACTCTTGACTTTCAACAATCATTATTAACCAAGTATGTAACTATTAATAACGAACCACAAGACTTTCTCTATCGAATATATAGTTATAGTGTTTAGTTATGTTGTTATTAGAAAAATAAATAGCTTACAGTCCTTCTGGTTCAAAAATGATTATCTGTGTCCATCTGATGCATTTAGATTTACAATATTATCATTTCCATCAGCTTGTGATGCTATATTCTCACACCTCATATTTAACGACAGTGGTTTATTCCCGCATGGATTTGCTGGTGATGCCGCTTGCGGATTTTGTGCAAATGCATTATTACCAACTATAGTTATTGTCATAGCTGCCACAAGTATTAGAACTGTTGCCGTCAAAACAAACTCTCTTTTTACTTTATTATGATGGTTCATTCACACTACGTGTGTACTAATACTATATCTCAATTAGGACCATTAGTGCTCTTTGATAAATCAGAATTATTTTCTTGATGAAAGGGTATGTATAATACTAGCAGATCTGTAAATTTTAGAAATTTAACTTAAAAAAGATCTACAATAGCATGACAGATGATATTATATAAGAACTAGTGTTTTCTAGATACATATATCAATTTAAACGGATAATATTTTACAGAAGATTTAATTTAATTTAATTTCGCTGAAGATGAAAGCAAAGTTTTCAGTTGGTTTATTGCTTTAATTATTACAGTTCCTAAGTTTAAATCAGTTACAGTACAAAAACAAGAACCAAATTATAGCGTGGCACATGAATCAAGACTGTGTTACTAAATATTGTTAGTATATTCTAATACAATTTAAAGAACAAAAATGTACTTACAACACTTCTGGTTATTAGAGCATTTTGGGCAATTCTTGACGGAAGTCTATCATATGCAAACGTCTACGCAAGCATTCTCCAACAGCGTCAAATTTACGCAAATAAGTTCCTTCCTCAAAATACCACTTAATACGATATTTGCATTGGAGGAATGAAATCAGGCTAGCTACGTTTACCGACTAAGATAACTACATTTTTTCTTCTTTTGATTGGAGCCAGTTTAGATACCTCTCCCGGAAGGCATGTCCAACTAGTAAAACAATCATGATTTCTTCTACTGGCATTCAAAATAAAGTTTCAATTAGTGTTTTATAGTAAATCGAAATTTGAGATTTAATTAATCTGAACCCAGAGCAGCACCATTACAAGGGCAGTGTTATGAGTTCGTGATAATCGTTGAATCTCTACACTTTAAAGTCTAATATATCCTCATCATAATATCTGCAGACAATTATGACGATCTATTTATAATGCAAAATAGTAGGATTCGATTAGATTATTCATGCAAACAGAGCATAAATTACCTAAAACATTTGCATTTCCAGGCAGCACCACTCACTACCTGCCATTGTTGCCGTTTGATATTAAATATATGGTGCTTAAACTAGAGCCTGACTTTGAATCAAAAACTCTTGCCAACTGCGAAGAGATCTTGCAACTAATAGCAAGACGCGAAATTACCGAAATTGAACTTGATATAGCTGAGATGAAAATCGATAAAGTGCTTTATTGTGATTCTATTGCAGTTTATAAAAATAATACCAATAATTTCAATGAGTTAAATTTTAGCACAAAAAATGACAAATTAATTGTCAGGTTTGCTAACAAATTGCCGAAAGGCAAAAGCCTAACTCTTGTTATTAAATACACTGCTGGCTATCGGTATGTCAATAGTAATCTCGTAATTACTAAACCAAGAAGTGGCTTTCATTTTGTTGAATATAATGATTATCACCGAAAATGTAGCCCACAGGCTTGGACTCAAGGCGAAACAACAGAGTCAAAGTATTGGTTTCCATGTATAGATCACCCCCAGATTAAATTCCCTAGAGAAATCGAGATTTTAACCCCTGCAAACTTTACTGTTATTTCTAACGGAATAGAGAAGTCTAATAGCAGTTTAGAAATAATGCAGGACGATAAAAACGGCTCAACAAAACTAGCAAGACATATTTGGGAAGAAAAAATACCCAATTCAGCCTATCTTACGTCTGTTGTAATTGGTATTTTTAGTCGAAAGGATGATGAATATGTGAGTAGTAAATGCGAAAGGAAGATCAAATTGTCATATTTTTGGCCATTAGACTTTGACCAAGAGTACGGCATGCGTAATTTTCAAAATACTCCAAAAATGATCAGGTATTTTGAGAAATTTCTTGATTCACCGTATCCATACGACAAGTATTCACAAGTCACTGTAGAGGGCTTTGAATTAGGTGGAATGGAAAATACCAGCTGTACTACCTTGACTCGAAATATCCTGTACGATAAGAGGGGTTCACTTGATTATACCAGCGATGACGTTATTTCGCACGAGCTAGCCCATCAGTGGTTTGGTGATTTAATTACCTGTAAGGATTGGCCGCATATATGGTTAAACGAGGGATTTGCGACATATTTTGAGGCCTTGAACTGTGAAGCCAGTAGAGGAAAAGATGAGTTTCAAAACTATATGGTGCAGATGGCCGATTCATATTTGGATGAAGCTAGCACTCTATACAAGAGATCTATAGTAACCAAAGTATACAAGCACCCAGACGAGCTATTCGATTCTCATTCGTACAAAAAAGGAGGTTGCATTCTACATATGCTTAGAAATTATCTTGGTGATGACATATTTAAAAAGAGTTTAAAGTCATATGTGGACAATTATAAAGCTAAAACTGCTGAGACAGATGACTTGCGAAAGATTTTTGAATATGTTTCGGGTAAGAGTTTAGAACAGTTTTTCGATCAGTGGGTTTACGGAGCTGGCCATCCTGAACTAGACATTGAATTTTCACAAGATGCCAAGAATATAAAATTCAAAATAACACAAGTACAGGATGGAACTATGTTTGAATTTGAGCTTGAAATCGTACTGGTTTATAAGTGTTCAACTGATGATGGAACTACACAAGAAAAAAGATTACATGAAAATATTAAAATCTCAGAAAAGGTAACAGAAAAAAGTCTTGAAATTCCATTCGATGACAAAGGAAACAAGATGAAAGCTAGAACATTTTCAATCGATCCACATTTCAGAATTTTGAAAGAGATAAAGTCAATAAAAGCTCCTGAGGACCTTCTCATAGCTCAGGTAGAGCATGGTGACACGATATTTTCCAAGGTAAATGCAGCGCGTGCACTTAAAGACAAGTTTTCCGACGATGTAGTGGGCGCATTAAGAAATCTTATTCTGAATCAAGATGGGTTTTGGGAGGTATCAGTCGAAGCTGCCAATATACTAGGTTCATATTATAATGCGAATGATTACGTAAGAACAAATAAGGCGTATTCAGCTCTTGTGGATTGCTTTTCTAATGGAATAAAAAATCCCAAATTGCGAAGGGCAGTTGTACGAAACATCGGTATTTTTGAAAAGGAGGATTCGATCGATCTACTCGTACCCCTGGTCGGAAAGCAGAATGATCCAAGCTATTTTGTTGAAGGTGAGGCAGCCACTGCATTGGGAAAGAGTTGCAAGCATGTCTTGGATAAAACTAAAAAGCAAGAAATAATTTTAGTATTAAAAAGTGTTGCCGAAAGAACAGATACATTTAGAAATATTCCAGCAAGATGGGCAATTGATGGTTTAAAGCATTTCTTCAAAGA
>JARBAU010000215.1 GCA_029237525.1 Nitrososphaerales archaeon
AAACAAATCAATGAGATAAAGAAGAAATATACACTAACGACTAACGAAATAAGGTCGCCTAAAAGAATAGTCCTGAGCCATATACTAGAAATATGGGATACCATAGAGGAATTGGACCCTAAAAGCATGCAAAAATATGGATGTATGTTAAAAGCAGATGAAAAGGATCTAGCCGAAATCATTGAGAAGTTACTCGTTCAACATGAGAATATTCTAAAAGAAGTCTGTAGAGTTAATAAATAGTTGTATATACAAGCTATTAATAAAATGCTTTGTAATATATGAAAGTGGTTAAATTGAATTTATAGATACCATCATTACTTGAGCACAAATTGTTCTGCGATATGACAAATCTTTTTTCGCTGGGAAAGGAATGTCAATTTAGTGATATAAGCGCGACAGACTATGATTGCACAGACTATCTCTGAGAATGATCATCAACAGTGACTCGATTAACATGATAAAAAAATGAGATCTAGAGTACGTATAGATAATGAAATGAAGTCTCTTATGACCATTGTAGACTAACTAATGGTGAAATAAGTCGAGCGTAGGAGTAATTTATCTACCTAAATGGGATAAAAATGAGATACAAATGTAAATGATAGGTATCTAAACTTCAATTCGATATTGATTAAGCACAGATTTTGGAGAATTAGTGCTCTATATGATTATATCATAGTCCTATGTCTTTCTAATTATTATGTTAGGAGAACAATTTGGAGAGATAAAAGGAAAGATTACTGGTCAAAGAGTATTAGATCTAGAAGGTCCTTCAGTTGAAACGTCTATAACAGCTAGTGGGAGCTTAAAAGGAGTACAAATAAAGGAAACGTTAACATTTATTGGAATTCCAACCAAAAATAGTGGAGTACTCCATGGCAAAGGGATAGGAGTAATAATGGCAGGAGAATCTGAACTTGCTACAGTCACAGGTGAAGGAATAGGAAGAATTGATTCCTTGAAAAGTGTAAACTATCGTGGTTCACTATTCTTTAGTACATCATCAACAGGTAAACTGGCATTTCTGAATAATCTTATTGGAGTCTTTGAGGCCGTTATAGATGCTGAGGGGAATTTCACTGAAAAAACTTGGGAATGGAAATAAATACTGAACTAATAAGCAAATCATTTTTTCTGTGTGGTTTTGTGTATCAAAGAATTGGACTATTTTTCTATTTTTATTGCTATCAGCTTTAACAATGACCAATTGAGGAGATTATGTTATGGAAAATCAAGAATTGGTTATCAATGATTCAATTAAATGTATCACTCAAAGTCTTTGCAGTGTTATCATGTAGAATTGGAAGAGGTAGTCTAACGAAGCGGCTTTCTGACTAAAATCAATATTTTATCGTTGTTGTTGCAGTTGTCGTCGTCATTGTCATTGCGATAATATAGCAATCATTAGCAATCTTGTGTTATGTTGTATTCAAGTACATTCGAAGGCTTTATACGTTTGATATTGGGTATATACTAGTTAATATAGGCGAATATTTTGGATGAAGGGCTAAGAGGACATTACAATGACTCTAATAATAGTCATAACGACTATAAGTACTATATTAAATGGTCTCTGATCTATGTAGGAATTGGATTTATCATTGCTTCTATAATTCCTTTTCCAGCTTCTATTGTAGTTTATCTAATAGTATTCTTTGTACTTAACTTCATAAGGACAGATCTTGTTTTGCGAAAATCTGGCATAAGGGATGGTATTAGAGGATTATATAGATCAGCATCTTCTGGATATGGTGGTAATAATGTACCAGAAAATGCCAATCATAATCCGATAAGATTCTTGTGTATGAATTGTGGTAAAGAACATAAAGAAAGGTCGTGTCCTAGCTGTGGTTCGACCGCAGTCAGAACTACTTAAAGAGAATACTAAAGCTCTTATAATATATACTGATACTTATAATTGAATAAGTATTTGAGGAATTTCGGTCTTTGTAGTTGAGAAATTGTGAAAACTAAAATTGCAAAAATTCTAGATATATCATAAGTTAGGATTATGTTCATGTGGCCAGAATAAGATCTTGACATGTACATGTCTAACTAACTACCGATGCATCTTGGATCAAACAAGGTTAGATATTTTGAAGCTTGGTACTTCATAAAAATCTGATGGTTACAAGAAAGAACATGACGTTACATCTGAAGTGGCGCAAAACAAGATCTTAGATCTGGTTGTTTCAATAATTCAAGAATTTCTGAAAGAGCCTTGGCCAAAAAGCCTTTAATACCTAAATTCATTAGCTGGATTAAGCAAGTATTTGTTGATACTGATTGAGGAGACATATATGCGAATGCATAGTTTGATAATTGCATTATTATAAATGATGATTTTTCTCTACATACGAATATTATTGTTCTCTATACAATTCATCGAAT
>JARBAU010000216.1 GCA_029237525.1 Nitrososphaerales archaeon
CAGCTAGAGTCCAAACTGTAATAACTCGTCCTCGTTTGCGTATTTGCCTTCACAATATTAGTTTTGTATAATGCAAAAAGGACTATATTCACTGAAGAATGAAGACATGGTACATTGTTTGATAATCAGCTATTTTACAAGGGAGTATTTAAGAAAAAAAATGCCTGGACAATTCATCGTCAAGAGTTCTAGCCAAGAGTATTAAACAACAACTTGAACCCATCTCCGAAATCCTTCCGCCAGTATCCAGTAAAAGTTCCACTTAATTTGCAAGTGGTTATATACGATGTTGATCATGGATTATTAATCTATGTCTATACCAATGACGAAATCATGTTATAATATAGATAGAGGTCGAGATGTTCCATACTTTGAATTGGAAGATACAAATGGTTCTCAGGACGGAAGTGTGATAAATCTATTCTCTAGGCACAATACTCTAGAGGAGTATATGCAACTTTTGAATTCAAGTAAGAAATAACTTTTTTGACATTGCGATATGCTGAGAAGATACACTAACCTGATACTAAAATTATTTCTACATCTATAAAATTAATGCTATTTTTAAAATATACTTTGCAAAAATCGCTCAAAATGCAATATGTAGATATGAATTTATTTTTTAGACTTCTGAGTCATTTGGCATCCCAGTAACATACAAGCCAAAGTGTGCCTCCTGTTCCAAATGGTTCAATCTGTCAATGTTTGTATCAAATCTTATCCCGCATACTAAGCACTGGAAATCAGAAGGAATTTTCGGATAGTCTTTTATCGCCCTGACTTCAATTTTCTTGTTCTTATACTTGTCCGTCCCTTCTTTTTTGTGTACATTTGAATAATTACGTCTCGTTTCTCTATCCCATATTACTTGATGTACAAGTTGACGAATTTTCATTGCATTACAATAACTAATAGCATCTAGTATTATAAAAGAATATACATTTTAAATAAAAAATGGATTTAGAATATCTATATTGAGCAAATATCTTAATAATATATAATATGTCGATATTATTTCCCAAAATATAAAAAACTTAAACTTAAATACTTGCATTTTAGATTAGACTTCAGGATTCCAGCTCTAGAAGTATCAATTAATGACTGTAAATAAGATTTTTAGATAGGACTTGTGCGCTGTACAACAATTCAATTCAGACGCAATTCTGAAAGTTCCTACAACCAAAATGTTCTATAGGTAAAGCCGTTTATGCACATGGTTTTATTATTCTCATCTAATCATTTGAATATTGTAGCGATGTATGATTTGGTAGATAATCACAGTCTTAAATGGAACTTCATTCTAGTGCACTCCCATTTATTAGAATATGCAAAAAACGATCATATATAGAAATTTATTTCTTACCAATATTAATATAGTGTAAAATATCAAGTAAATTAAAAATAATGATAATGACCAAATTCGAACCATTTCGTACATTGAGGTTATTATCTAGTTCTGTAGTAGTTAGAATAGCTGTAGTAACAATTATGGTAATTGTCATGTTCCTAGTATTTATGCTTAATCCCACATTTGCCAACAAGTACTTATTGTATGCTAAGGAAAAGAACAGTTCAATGCAAATTGGTCCTGACTTAATTAGTGCTAATATCGAAGATCAACAAAATCGAAGACAGATTTCAAACAAGCTGGTTATACTGACCTTCGGCGACATTCACAAAAGTCAATTTGCTACTGCTAGGCCCATATTAGACAAATATAATTTCAAAGGAAGTTTTTTTGTACCATGCGATATGGTAGGTGAGGGTTCCCGAATGGATTGGGATGATATCAAGACGTTGTACAACGAGGGACATGATATTCAAGCTAAAAGTGACGATAACCTGATTGACCTATCTCGTGATAAATTGGATTCTGAAGTTAGTCAACCAAAGGAATGCTTATCGGCACATGGACTTAATCCTTCAACCATTACAACTTTTGCAGTTCGGCATGGAAATGCAGTATCAAATTCTACGGTAATAAATATGGTTGCAAAATACTACGACATGGCGATTAATGGTTTTTCGAACTTGATGCGATTAAATTGTACTGGATATGAAGACCAACCAAATTCACAGAGAGTAGGAAGCGATGAATTATCCTCATTAGTTACTAGTCCAAGACATCAGACAGATTGTAGAACATTTTTTGATGATGGTAGCATTACTGATGCAAATAGATATTCCATTAGAGAATGGAATCATAATGCCAAGGATAGAAAATACGCCTACAATAGTACATCTATATTCAACACGTTTGTACAAGTTGTAAACAGTCAGACCAAATACAATAATAATGGTGTGATAAACGCTATCCCGTTGATTGCATATCACAACATAGATAATAATAGAGGCAAATCAAGTACAGATACTAGCTTATTTGAAGCAGAAATGAAATATTTGCATGATAATGGATTTAAAGTTATAACCATAAATGATCTTGCATATGATGAAATGAGTAATCGTCTGTATGTCAAAAATACGTTACAATGATTAGACATATTTTTTAACACAAAAGAATTAATTGTAGATGCAGTAGAATCACATAAACTATGCAACATTATAAGATACTATCTTTCACAAAATGATATCTTTATACCAAAATATATTCTAAACAGTAAAGTTCTTTACAACGAATCGTCTAAGCTTCTGAGCATCTATGGTATTTACATGAATATCATCTTTAAAGACCTTGCCTTTACCCTTGAACACGTCTATCCTGATAATTCCCTGAGAAAATTCTCCATTCGAGGGTTGTAGATCATCTATTTTTATTTTTAGCTCAGGACCTTTAGCTAGCATTCCCTTTTCTCCGTCAGCATATAAAATATTATTATTTTCATGATCAATACGCGGTTTAATAAATTTTAGATTATATCTGTTGATCGAATCTTCTATTGTGATCTTTAGAATATTTTCTTCTTCTACTTTTTCAATTCTCATCACGTATTTTTGAAGTCCTTCTATCTCGAGCACACTACCTGTCATATTCTCGTCATATACTTCCTCTTCCTTTTGTTGTTCTACTGCTTTCCAGATCATTCCTTCCTTTGCTACAGTGATCTTGAATTTGCCATTGTTACCAGTAATCTGAAGATGTGAATCTATTGTTTTCTGCAGTTCCTCTGACGTCATAGCTTTGGTCGGACCTCTAAACCATTGGTTCTTAGCTTCTTCAAAATCCTTAAGACCACTATAATGAACAATGTAGCAATTCTTTGCATTCCATCTCCTTATAAGATCATAAGTTTCAGTGACAGATAGCATTCCTGTTTCGGGATGATGATTATATGTTTCAGTTCCTAAAATCAGCAAGTCCGGATTCCAAAATAATTTTTGATCAACATTGGGATCTATCGAGAGAAAATCCCATCCTATTATTATTTTTTTATCAGAGATCCTTACTATATAAATCACAGAATCAGATGAGGAGGAGGATGATCTATCATTATTGTAGTGCATAGTCAAAATGGGTGTAATAGAGAAAGGGCTAACGATGTAGTTCTCACCAGGTGTTACTGTTTCAAAGAGCATCTTATCAGCTGCAGAAATTTGAGGAAATATTCGCATTATTTGATTGAGACATCTTTGAGTACACATTATCTTCAATTTTGTCGATCTATTATCGCTGGCTTTGCTTAAGAGAAGCGGCAATTCTTTGATATGATCAATATGTGGATGAGTTAATAATAGAATATCGGGAAGATTAACAGTTGGGATGTTAACACATGAAAGTTTACTATATGAACCGAATCCAAGGTCTCTAATTCCGTTTTCCATACTGTTAATCACTCCTTCACCGATATCTACAAGTATTTGAAAAGGCTTGTCTGTTGTTCCGGTTTTGTTGAAAATAGAACAAGAAGTATTTGTAGTTAATTCGGTTCGTTTAACTTCAGCCATCCTTTCTGATTCATTCTCATTTCCGAGCTTAGAAATCTCAGGTAGTACCCCATTTATTCGCACTAGGATTGGCTGAGTAGATGATGATGTGACCATTTTAACCACTAATAGATCTATATCAAATTTAAGGAAAACTATTAACGAATTAGTGCAAAGAATAAATAGTGATCATTATTCAAGAACTTAACAACGTCTTCCCGGCTAATAATATCGAATCATGTGGAGAGAATGATTTAATGACTTGGCTCTCGAATATCTAGAAAGTTTTTATCGATTTATCTAAAGTATCCACAAGATCTTATTGCAAAAGCAATCATATTACCTTATAATTATATTAAATTACCAAATAGATGAAATTTCTTGAATTCGAATGTGTGAGGTGATATTGAAGTAGGATTTCTCCAAAACAACACCATCCTCCATTCACCACCATCTTTTGCTTAAATTTGTCGTATATAACCATGTTTGATATAATCTTTATACAATTTGACTAACTATGGATTCTATTTAGATACTCTTTGCTATTTATAATGTATCACTAAATACTTAACTAGATTATATAGACTATTTGTAGAATTTAACATCCGATTTGAATCTTTATTAGAGTACCTCCTACATTGCCCATGTCAGTTTATAATAGAATACCCTTTTAACCTTCTACGCTAACAAGTCAACTTTAGTGCATTGGGAGTTCGAATCCTGTTATGGTACAAAAATTGAATATTTGTATGTAGGATATCACCAAATTATCATAGTTTGCTATATTATAAATAAAACATAAATGATCAGAATATAAACTCAATAGACTATGGAGTACTATATAGCTCTATTAGATATATATAGGTGGATTGCTCATACCTGGGCATGATAGAACAGTCAACAGAAAACTCATTTTCTCAAGATAGTAGTATAAAGACAGAACAGGTTAGACGTCAAAATGGTAATGAGTTACATCATGGTCCCGATCACGATGAAAGGTTTCCCGCCTTAACTCAACTATCCAAACAGATCGAGGAACTCGATGAGAAAAGCACTAGAATTGAAGACTTAATTTCATCTATCAAGAAAGATATAAAAAGTGCAGTAACGACACTCGACACTAATTACCAAATCACGTCTGATAGTTCGACTAAGTTCGTGGAATTTCACAAAGAGATCGCTCAGTTACAAATGCAAATCCAAAAAATTGAACTAGCAATCAGTGACGTCTATAAATCTAAAAATACCGGAAACACCAAAAAGGCTAGTAAAGACAAAAAGCTGAAAAAGAAGGCTGAAAAGCTGAATAAAGAGGTACAAGTTAAGGAAAAGATGAAAAATAAAAAGAAATCAAAGAAAATGAAAAAGAAAAAGAAACAAAAGTAGTCGTCGTTGAAACAAATGGAGTCGTGATTTAGATTGGAACTATACTTACTAAGACATGGTGAATCAGCAAAAAGCACTCGTCATGGTAGAGGCTCTAATGGCGGTGTTAGGAACCCAGGGCTTACAGAGGACGGGAAAAAAGAAATCACAAGAATTGCAAAATCCATAAGGAGATTTAAAATTACATTTGACACGATCCTAACAAGTCCGCTCGACTCAGCTACTCAAACTGCCAAGATAATTTCCAGTACCTTCAAAATGAAAGGTAACATCATAAATTGTAACGAATTGCTTCCTGAAGGAAACAACCAAGAACTGTACAATAGATTACAACACTATGAATCAGAATCGTCTATCCTCTTAGTTGGACATGAGCCATACCTTACGCATATTATAGATGATATTATTTCGAATCAACGACGTAAAGTTAGCTCACGTAGATCTGTAAATAGAAGAATCATGAAAGAAACATCTACAACTGAAAGGAGCATTGTTGTCAAGAAAGGTGGATTGGCTAAAATTAGGATAATATCAACTACCCCAAAACTAAGGGGAGAGTTAAGATGGTTACTTACTCCAAGGATCATAAAATCCATATTTGAAGATCCAAGTACGGTGGAAACAGCCAGACAGAAAAAGGAAAACCATACAATTGAAAAAGTATTGTAAAAATATTTGTAGATTGTACAAAGCTAGGAGAAATAACGCATCGCCAAGTTATTATAATTTGGGATGTAAGCGCTGCGTAGAGTGCGAAATATTTCTCAGATACGACGGCATGAGATGTCCTTGTTGCGATCATATCTTACGAATCAAACCGCATAATAATATTTCGAAAGGAAAATTGCTCCAATCGGTTCACTACATATTAAATTAACAGACGAATTTGAAGTTAATAACTTGCTTCAGGTGATTTTTCATGTCGATAGTGCCGAGTTAGAACGAGCCGCTGTTACAATTATTACAATTTCTGATCTATTTCGAGATTACGTCCTTTCATTTTTATTTGTTACCCTCACTATTTCGTGATTCTCATGTTGCTCGAAAAAAATCCATCCAACTTTGAGAAAATACAGATAAATTATCAAGACGGAAAAGACAGGACGTGATCAGAACTAAATCCGATCTTGTATATTTTCCCAGAAATGTCCAAGATCCTGTGATATTGCTCCTTGGCATGCGGATATTCATCCCGTAAAATGTAATAATGATAACGTGTGGAACTGACAAAGTAAATTATATTATGAGAATAGCGGGAATCCTGTTAGTTCTTTCAGAATTGTGCACAAAATCAATATCCTTATAAATTTCGACGGTTTTCCTACTTGAACTTCTAATGCCTTGTTTATATGATCCTCTAAGTAGTTAAAGTATTTAGATAGATCCTCTCCTGAGAATTTTTGTATGTCATTTGTTATTTCGTATACTATCCTTCTCAGAGAAAATATGATACTTCTAAGATGGGTGATCTCTTGTCTAAGTGTTGAAATCCCCTTTACCGCCGCTACTCTGTCATCAAACATTGCGTCTTTTATATTGTCAAGATTACCTCCTCAATTTTCATAAGTATGTGAAATAGGTCCTTTGATAATGTATCTATAACTGAGTGTTGCAAGTCCAGACTATTTGCCATAAATTCATCACTTTGACTACTACCAGATTTACATTGTTAGAACAAGTCTTCTAGTAGTTGGAGGTCGACCTGATGTATGGATATCGAAAAATTACGTCCTATGAATATAGATAACCGGCTAAAATTCAATGTAGATTACCTTCTTCTTCGTTGTTTTTTCTTGTCAAACCAATGGTTTTACTCTTATTCGAGATAGATGATACGGAAGGAAAGTGAAATAATATAACAATATAATCCGCATACTTGGCTATATTTGGAATATGCATTTTAGGAGTCTTCTATATCCAGCTCATGAAACAGATACCTCTTGCAGTAAGCTCTGTTTCTATTCTTTCATGCATAGGCTTCTCTAAGTTTATCTTAATAAGATCATCATTAGTGATAGTTTCAATTCTTATGTATCTGGACAATCACTAGTACCATCCATATTTCACAAGTTATACACCTTAGCTCTTAACGATTGTTAGGAAAGGGAATTGTTACTATGTCGAATCATCTATGACTACTAAGGTGAGCTTTGGTACTCCACTCCAATGTCTTAATAGTCAACTCTGCAACAACGGTCGTTCAATCAAAGTTTTTATAATACATAGCAATTCTTGGGTTTCAATTCGCTTGAATACGAAATGCCTTTCACCAATTTTTGGATAGACTTCATTCTTGGATACCTGGTAGTCCTCTAAATCAGAAAGAGCAGTCAGAAAACATGTAATCACATTGGGATCCATTCTCTTTATTTTTTTATATAAATTAAACACATTCATTTGTGGCATTTTTATATCAAGAATTAACAGATCATATGAGCCTGCCACGTACATATTTGATGCTAAAGTTGGGTTTGTAAATGCCTCTACTTTGAAACCGTTCTGTTCTAGAACAATTCTTAATGTTTCTAAAGTATCGGGCTCGTCATCTACTATAAATATTGAATATTTTTTTTGAAAGTCTTGTGCTCTATCTCAGGGCTACAGTACAAATAGATTCGTGGAGGATAGTTAAAAATTACACATTAATTTTTGTCGAATGGATCTAAATAGTTGTATATAGTATTATGAGGTTTGTGTAATCAATCACTGCTAATTTGGAATATCTCCGTAAATGATTAATAACTAGATTCGAGGACTAATCTAAGTTGATAATGTATATAACATTCTGTTGGACACCTTTATTGTTTATTAGTCTATAATACGAATGAAGGTCTAACGAGGTCATAAGGTTGAATTGCGAATACTGTGGCCATAGGCTTTCTGAACATGGTGTAAATTATTATGCTTCAGGCTTAATAAGAGTCAAGTGTTTCATAGATAGTTTTGTAGATGAAGAAAGTAAAAGATACTACAAGTGTAAATGTGAGGATGTTTTAATAGATATGAGTTGGATTAATGAGGAGCTTGACGGTGAATGTCATTCACAAGATGAGATAATCACAGGTAGAACCTCATCATAGAACCTTTCAAAAACTTGGCGGGTAAATAAATTATAGTTATTAGAGACCTATCTGTTCCCAATTCATTTGTAAAGAAATAGCTAAAATATTGTGATCCGTCTATCCGTAATAAACTACATTAATGTCAATTTCAACGTATGGAAAATAAAAAATACCAAATCAACTGAGATAGAGAAAGCAGTAGATATTGAAGTTCTGCCAGAAATTATTCTTTAATCAATTACAGATTACCACGAAATTCTAAATTGGTTTACTGTTCAAACCGTTTTCGAAGCACAAATTACTACATAGTACTCAAAGTTGAGATATTTGATCATAAGATTTCTGACTAGTTGGCAGAAGTACGTAGATAGATCATAATTGGTAAGTCTAATAATAAACTTCATAGGTTGAATATAATAGTATAAAAATACAGCAATTACATTCTCAATTCAAATATAGTTACAAACGATCAGACAGTCAGTACTACGAAATATCACAATATTGAACAAAATGATTTAGGATTGACTTGGAAAGCTATTGCTGTATTCATATTACTTATACTTACGAACATATCATTAGTCACAATCATATCCCAAACCAATGAAGTCGCTGGCAAGCAATGCATCAATAGTGGTGCAAGTAATGAAACTGCATTTTCATGCAGATTCGATGAGTCAAATGGTTTCACATCATCTTTGCCACAAACTACGGATAATTTCAAGGGGACGAACAATGGAGGAGACGACTCAATGTCACTCACAAATTCAGAGCATCGCGACTTTCCAGATGGTGGCAATTCTAAAAATCACACGCCTTTTATCTTGCCCTTTCCCTAAAATATTTGTAGCAGGACACTTGTCCACAGATTGTCTCAAGGATCAAAGTTGGCTGGTAAACTAAAGCAAGTATCAATATCCGCCAACTGTATGTCCAGCACTTGTAGATATAAAATGTTTGGCTATTTATAATGTCGCCTATAGTATTAATCTGCTGAAATTTATAGGAAAAATTGCGAATTGACCGTTCGATTTCTAAATATCATCACTGATAGCTATCTCATTAGACGACAACAACGTAATAATCAATCAATCTTGGTGTTGTAAGATCTACTACAATTTTCTTATTTTAAAAAATGTTGACTATCTTTTATTCATCTGGAATCAAATTCCAATTCTATCCCACGTCTTTTATAATGAACAGTAAATGATTCAGACAAAATGGGAAAGCTTGATAATTCTGTATTATCTGTATCGCATTGTGAGCATGTATTATTAATTGGGATTCTTGTCTTATCAAGATATGTAGCGCACCAGTAACATTTGTCGCACAAAATGAATATTGGCGGGGAAAAGCGAGTACTAGTCTTGTCGATTAGTTTCAAGCTCATTTAATTACTGATTTCCTCCTAGACATCGATCTAGAAAGTATCTTGCAAAGGCATATAAATAAATCGCATACAACTGACTTTATTCAATATACTTGAGTATACTACTATATTCACTATATACCACATTTAAAGATAGTTATGATAAGTTAATTAATATATCAGAGAATAAATATAAGTATAAAATAAGAATTAACATTCTGGAATATTATCGTAATTACAAAATTTACAATTAATCTACCAATTCTGATAATATGATGTATTAAATGCCATATCGATTTTGTATGACCTACGTACCATTTACCACGACAAATATCTAGATACTAGTTGATAATAATACAATCCATATGATAATTAAAGATATTTATGCTATGCAATATTCGAGTTCATAACATACCATTGCTGGTAACAAGAAAAACAAGAGAAAATAGAAGTAACTAAATTGTATCAATGGTACTTGTATGAAAACTTAGGATAACAAGATCTTTTAGGATCAGTTTATCATAATAAGTAATAGATATAACGTGATTAGTCCAAGTAGAACGGAAAAGGAACAGCTAGTTATGGATTTATACAATTAAGTGTGTAGTTATCACCAAATAACTAAAGAATCTATGGTTTCACTTCGGGACATTAAAGGTATACCGGATAAAGCAATAGAGTACAATCCTTGTCTAAATCTTCTACTGATGTAGCTATTGCCTTGGATATGAGATAGCATGAGGTGACCCAACTGTACAAATAAAGTTAGACTCTAAAGCAGCTCTATGATCTTAATTTTTCGTAGCTAAATTACTTCTTTGTTACCATTGAGAAAAGAGATTTTTCTAACCAAGCACAAAAAAAGTGATTTCAATTCATCAGCAAGCCAAGTACTAACAACCGCTAATACAGACGTGCAATGTACAAGGAAAGCAGATCCTGACTCACTAGTCCGCTATCGAGATATCTATAAAACATCAAAAGTCATACTGACTAGGCTATTACGCATCACAATTTGTCAGAAGCTGTGTATACGCTGCAACTATATGTGATTACATTTCACTAGAAAATTTAGAGAATAGGTTGGCATTAGACCACATTTCCTAGGTCAATTCTTTGAAAATAGAACGAAACTCATCAACTTATTAGCCAGGAAGGGATTGATAAATACCAACCATCCTAATTTAGAAGTTAAAGCTATTTTAGTCATCCCAATATAGAGCAAAGATAGATTGTGCAAAGACAAATATGGAATCAACGAACGGACTAACAAAAGCCCTTCATGTCATTTATCCTTGATGTGATTTTCTGTGCCGGATTCTACTCTTGGATATAATTAAACATTTTCATTGCAGTTAATTGAATATAAATAAAGTCATATAAAGCCAGATAGGAGATAATAAGATAAGGTTGAAACAAGTAACTAACGATGTTTTAGAACAAGGAAATCAGATGATGATCTATTGAAACTACCAGTTCAACATGTGTGTAAATCAAAGCACAAGATAGATACTATTGATCTAGAGATCACCAAATATCTATCAATATTAACGAGTGGGGGTGACTGTAGTTCACATTAAAATTTTATCACATATTGTAATTGCAATTTTATGCACTGTTTTAGTATTTCAGTCAACAGTTGTTGTTAGTCTGATAGTTTATTCTGTTTACATACAGCCAGTTGGTACCACGGCAGCGGCTTCTACAAGTGTTGCTGGAACAGTGGAATTACCAATTGTAGTGAAAGGGCTAGTCGATAATGGCATCCAAGAATTTCAGAACAATAATATCAATAGTACAATAACATATCTGAAAGCAGCTGAACAGGAACTATTATCATCATTAGCAATTGTTGGAAATAATAAAAATTATGATAACAATAGTGATAACAATAGTGCAGATGTACGCACTCCAATAATTCAACCATTGACAATATCATTCCTACTAAAAAGTACTATTCAATCATTAGATGGTGGTGATTGTAAAAATGGACGGAAATATCTCAATTTAGCTGAACAAGAATTCGGGAGGAATATATTAGACGTCTCATCATCGCTAAATCCACAGACAATAATGGGTACATCTAATACTACTTTAAATAATAATAACAATAATAGTTACTTCTCAACATACACTAATACTAAATATGGCATAAAGTTACAATATCCTCATAATTGGGTAATTGAAGCTGATGATTATCCTACTGGTGGAGCAGGATCCGCAGGAATTCAAATTACTTCTTTCTATTTGCCAGATGTAAATAATGGTCTGCCCTTCTTCCGGATTGGAACTAATGATCTGACTAAAGAATTCCCGAGTTTACAAAAAATGAGTGTAAATCAATATCTTCAAAGATCTCTTGCCCATAAAAATTCCACTGGTTTCCCAGGCTTTAATCTTATAGAATCTGGTATTAAAAATAGCCAACTTGCAGGCAATTTAGCATACACTGTCATATGGACATATACTAATCCGTATTATGGGGATAGAAAGTCTGTAGAAATTGCAACCATTATAGGAAACAGAGGATACTTTGTTGATTATACTGCAGGCACAGCAGCATTCTCAAAATATCTACCAATTGCAGAAAAGATGATCGAGTCCTTTCAGAAAACGAAATAAATGATATTGATCTATTCTATCCCATTTGACATGGGCCTAATTGTTTGAAGAAATTGTAGATATGCAGTATTGATCCTAAATTAAGAATTTGTTTTTTTGAAAAATAGAATAGCGCTTGTTTTGATCTTTATTTGTGTCTTAGACTGCGATACTACTAGCGCTTATTACCTGAACTCAAATCTTCTATAAATATTATCAATATGATCTCAGCTTATAGTAATACATTTCATATGACTAATGAGAAAATACTAGTTATTGGTGGTGTTGCTGCAAGTTCTAGTGCCGCATCAAAAGCTAAAATAATCGATCCTGGCGCTGACGTGAGGATAATTCAAGATGAAAAAGTGGTCTCTTATGGTGCTTGTGGAATACCATATGTCATCGAAGGTATGGTAAAGGATGTTCAAGAACTAATAGAAGACCTCCAGATGTATTCAAAAAGTAATTCCATATAGATGCTATTTTTAATATCAGAGCACAGAAATCGATTGAAGAAAAGAGAAAGTATTGATTTCGTCATTGCTAATAAAATTTCAATGTTTAGTCACAGTTGATGCGAAGCATATTTCAAATATTGCAATTAATATGACAAGTAAACTGCAGAATATCGTTACTTGATAATATATAAATCTTAGAGATATCTTGTATTAAAATTTTGAATTTAGACTGCAATCTGCGAGCTAATGCAACTAAAATACGGATATTCTTCGTAAATAAATAGATTTTAATAGTAATCTAGTGAAAAATAGATGTAGGAGTTAAAACAAACATTGATGAATATATTCTTGATAGAGTTGGGAATAAAACAAATTCGTACTAGTGTAATACTAGAAAAGTACAATCCATAATTGGTGTAAAATATCATGGATATTTATAGAACCAAAAATGCAGACAATAATACTAGATACAATAATACTGGATCACCAAAACACGTACGAAACTTAGGGTCTGCATTAGATACATCCTCATCTTCTACCTCAAGAATGCATAAGAAAAATAGGTATAAAAAGAAGAATAAAAGTAAAAATATTAAGCAGATTTTTATATTGTCTTTTGACGCGCTTAGAGAGAGAAAAGCAAGATCTGCCTTAACTATATTGATGGTTGTAGTAGGAAGTGCATTGATGGTAGCCCTTAATGGCATGAGTGCTGGTCAAAATGCTTTTATCAAAAAACAGATGAGTATGCTGGCACCCAATGTCCTATTTGTCAGCTCAGGCCAACGTGGGTTTCGAGGAGGACCGCAAGGCCCACCAACGATCATCCTCAATTCTGAAGTAGTAAATAGAATAAAATCATTACCGTTCGTTGAGGAAGTAATTCCATCATACCAGGGACAATTGGAGCTCAATGCTCAAGGCAATATTCTAAATTCCCAAATAATAGCCATGGATCCAAAAAAAATTTACCTAGTATCTCCATCATTACAACTAGTAGATGGTTCTTCTATACAATCGAATAATCCTACGGCTATGCTTGTAGGTGATAGTGTGGCAAATCCACCAGGAAAGACAACTCCTTTTGTGACCATTGGACAGACTGTTAAAGGTACATTTACATACGTTGAACAGAATACAGGCAAAACAAAAGATCAGTCTAAAAGCTTTGTAATTAGCGGTATTATGCAGCCTACTGGTAATAATTTTATAGACCGGTCAGTTATAATTAATGAGGCTACTGGTAATTCTCTATTCCATAAATCAGGCAAATATGATCAGATGGTTGTGACTGCTCTTTCTGGTGATTATGTTAATGCTGTACAACAAGAGATTATGGGACTATTTGGCAACAATATTGGAGTAACTACTCCTAAAGCAATATTAGAAACAAGACAACAATTTCAAAGTGGAAATAGTGCATTTACATTAGCAATAGCTTTTATTGCGTTACTCGTAGGTGCAGTGGGAATCATAACTACTCTATACACTTCAGTCTCTGAACGAATTAAGGAAATTGGGACTATGAAAGCAATTGGTGCAAAGGGAAGATTCATTCTTGCATTGTTCTTGAGTGAGGCAATATTAATTGGGATCATTGGATCTACTCTTGGGATATTATCTGGAATGGGTGGAGCTTATATAATGTCTTCAAGTTTTGCTCCAAGAGGCGGCGGAGGTGGGGGAGGACCACCTGGAGCAGCGGTACCACATATTAATCCTATATTTACGCTAAATGATATGTTAAGTGTCTGGATCCTTTCATTCTTGCTTAGCATAGCTGCGGGTATATTCCCAGCATGGAAAGCTTCACGCCTTTCGCCAATAGAAGCCTTAAGAAGATAGAATTGCATAATGTAATTTGAATATCCTGGGAATTAGAAAGTTGCAGCTTTTTTCCCTTTTTATAAGACATATTGTTGATCTTTGTATCATTCAAATCATTGTAGTTTGCAACATTAACTCTAGCACTTTGTAAAGGCTATTCTGGATACACATGTTCTTTTTCAAAGTTGTTGGATATAGCATCTCTTATAATATTAAGTCTTTAAAACTGTCTATTTGTTTAGATGGCGAATACCTAGAGACCTTCTTCAATTATGTTTTGTGGTTGTCTTGAAAATAACTAGACCAAGTCCTACTGTGATATATGATACTATTAAGTTTGTATTAGAAAGTCAAACAACTATAACGATGGACGTAATTATGAATAGTAAAGTTAAACTTCATAAACATATGTAATTCATAGCAATGAGACGGACATTTGAGCAATACAAAGTTCCTAGACAGATACCGCAATTCCATCATCAGCATTGTCCTTATTACTGCGCTTACTGGCAAAACCCAGTTACCAATCAATAGAACAAGAAAACTATTGATCGTCCCATCATAGAAAGCAGATAAGAATAGAGAAATATTATGGAAAATACAATTATTAATGAGCTTACTAATTGAATTGACTGAATACCATTAAATACCGACCAAGCAAGAATTTAGTCATTTTTAAGTTGTTACTCCTATTTATTATAAATGATGACAGACATTTGGCTGCTAACCTGAATCTTCTGGAACAATAAAAGTACAAACTATACCTAACTGCAGGTTCGGTGTTCTGGCTCTATTCATAAACTAAAACTAAGACACGCCTATCTATACAGATAATCCTAAGTTAACAGATTAGCAAGCTTAATACAAATATTTTTGATTTATCTGTTCTGAGAAAGCCATTCTGACCAACTAACAATTCCTAGGTCTGGCCTTTTTATCTTCTCATCTAGCATTGTTAGATACTCAACAAGATGACCATCAGGATCTTTAAAATAAATAGCAGCAGCTGGCATCCATCCAATAACACTAGGTTCAGTAGATTCAGTACCAAAGAAGGATAGGGGCATAATCCCCTTGGCTTTGAGTTGTTGAGGCGCGGAAAGAAGATCCTTAATCTTCTCTACCTCAAAGGCTATGTGTAGTCTCATACTTATAGGAGTCGTACCAATTGACCATATGCCAAGCATAGAACGTATAGAAGAATGAGACGGATTACCAATCCAGAAGAAAGCTGCGTCTCGCTCTGGCATTTCATAAGCTAGACTAAGTCCTACTATATCACAGTAGAATCTAATAGATCGCTGGAGATCACTTACAGTTAAGTGTGTCTCAAAGAGCCCACGTATTTGAATGGGTTTATTCATTGATGGATATCATTATGTACTGGACTACTATACATTAGTTTAATACGCTACGTACTAGGGAGAGATCACTTCTCCAAATCTTTGCTGGATAAATCCAGAAATTGTTAGTGGAATTTAACATCATTGCTTCTCTAAGCTATTCCAACTTTTTCCATTTTGTATTTTAAGGTTACATTCTAGTAGATTAAATTATTATCGCATTTTCGTAATCGTGCTGCGACTACTTATTTAGCTAACCGTTCTTTACTCCTTAAATTAAAAGCTCAAAACTAACTAATACGAGTATGTTGATTCACGTGACTAAATTCTTTCAATTAAATAAAGATATGGTTACTGTAGGTCGGTATCGCCCCAATAAACAACAACTCCCATCTATACTGATTTTTGGTTCAGTATAGGTACTTATAGAATATACAGCGATCTATTCACCGACTGTAATAGTAGTAAAGACAAAGAAGTAGGAAACACTGTTATAACAAGAAGCTCCATGCTAAGTCAGTTATTTGGTCGTATCAATTGACCTAGAATAGACTACCGGTATGTGTCAAGAAATGTCTGAAGGCTTTGTGTTATTCTCCGAAATAGATCAGCACAGCATTCTATTTAGAGGGATTGCAGTCTTGGAAATTTGGTAGATGAAAGAGTAATAGTGTATAATGTAACTAATCATATACTTTTGTCTACCTCTAAAGAATCATTCAATGGCATAAAGACTTCTGATTCGTCCAATTCAATCCCACTACCTAGTTCTAGAAATCATATGCCAGAATAATTGGAAATATCTAGTGTATATCTGTAGTATTTTTTAAGTGATGCTGGCATTATGCAAAATCAGTGTCGCAAGTTGTCTTACTAATACTTGGTGTAAGAGATTGCAGGAGAGATTACCTTTATATATTTAAAACATGAAAGTCGCTGGCACTACAACCAACATGAGAAATAGATTATGGTATGTTGATCGCAGTAGATGTGTCAGTTGGTGATGAGAACTGTTTTGCAAATATGGCTACGTCTGGATAAAAACACTCGCTGAACAAAGTTCTGCAAAACATAATACGAAAGGAATGTTATCCGATTTTGACAAAAGAGTGATTTGTTTGGTAGGCAGGATCAAATCTACCTACCTGCCTACAAATCATAAATAAGCCATCTATTGTTCAAATGTCAATTAATGAAGAAATTAGTGATAAATTTGAATTACTATGTTATCTCTGTCTTAGCTATCTTTGCTCGTCATACCTAATTTTGTATCATCTATCCCTATTTTGAATTCAGTTTGCAAATTAATCGGCACTACCAATGAAGTCTCCCATGTATTCAGTCAAAACCAAACCCAGGGATCTAATGACTCAATATGGCTTGTAGTAGGTTCGCCAACCTATCTTGGCATACTACAAGTAGTGGATCTACGACAAGAGCTTTTTTTGATTGTTTACCGTGATCCCATGGCCGCCGAACAATTAGGTATTTGCACAATAATCTGCTAATTCGATGAATTGTATAGAGAACAATAATATTCGTGTGTAGAGAAAAAATCATCATTTATAATAATGCAATTATCAAACTATGCATTCGTGTACATGTCTCCTCAATCAGTATCAACAAATACTTGCTTAATCCAGCTTATGAATTTAGTTATTAAGGCTTCTTGCCTAAGGCTAGTCCAGAAATTCTTGATTTATTGAAACAACCAGATCCAGGTTCTTGCTTTTGCGCCACTTCTGATGTAACGTCATATTCTTTCTTGTAATCATCAGATTTTCATGAAGTGCCAAGTTTCAAAATATCTAGCCTTATTTGATCCAAGAAGCATCGGTTGTTAGTTATACATGTACGTGTCAAGATCTTAGCCTGGCCACCGAACATAATCCAAACTTATGATATAACTAGAATTTTTACAGTTATAGTTTTCACAATTCTTCAACTACAATTACAAAGACCGAAATTCCTCAAATACTTATTCAATTATAAGTATCAGTGTATATTGTAAGAGCTTTAGTATTCTCTCTATGCAGTTCTGACTGCGGTAGAACCACAGTTAGGACACGATCTTTCTTTATGTTCTTTACCACAATTCATACACAAGAATCTCATCAGATTATGATAGGGATTTTCTGGTACATTATTACTACCATATCCAGAAGATGCTGATCTATATAATCCTCTGATACCATCCCTCGTGCCAGATTTTCGCAAAACAAGATCTGTCCTTATGTAGTTAAGTACAAAGAATACTATTAGATAAACTACAATAGAAGCTGGAAAAGGAATTATAGAAGCAATGATAAATCCAATTCCTAC
>JARBAU010000217.1 GCA_029237525.1 Nitrososphaerales archaeon
AGGAGAAGGCAGTTCACCTAAAGAGGGTGGACTAGACTTGCCAGGAGAAGGCAGTTCACCTAAAGAGGGTGGACTAGACTTGCCAGGAGAAGGCAGTTCGCCTAAAGAGGGTGGACCACTTAATCCAGAATGGCCAATACCTTCGGGTAAAGCATAGACTCTTGATTTATCAACAAATACTCCAGCTGATAGCAGAGTTAAAGATACAAGTAACAGAACTGAAATTTCTTTCAATGATCGTGAACCATTTTTGACAATAGGAAAATTTGAAGAATCAATAAAAATAGAAACTGTATCTCGTAAAATTTGTCTTGTAAAAAGCGATTGAAATATCAAACCCCAATTTCTTAAGTACAATTATTATAACGATGGACCAAAGATATATAGACTTTTTAAACAATTTTTATGGATTAAATTAAGAGTTACTCTTGCAAGATTTATTAAATGTCAAGTTATGGAGAGTGAGTATATAATTACCGCATTCTAGTACATAATAGTTGCACAAAAATTCTCTAATGATCGTATTAAAAATTTATGTTATACTATTGTTCCACTAACTGGTCTGTTATCCTCACAAAGTGAGACAAACTTTGCGTCAATTCATTCCAGGAATTCTCTCCCATTTGTTTTTTTACCTTATTGAACCTCATCCCAAAGTGGAATCGTTTTGGCCATAGAATTACTGCCACTGGTAGTTATCGTCACAATTCTTGTTCACTGGTCCTTGCCAGGTGAGATCTTGATGAATCTCTGTCTTTCCAAGACAGACAGGTTCCGAGCAAGTGTTGTTCTATCCATACCTAACTCTTGTGCAAGTTGCGATACCTTCAAAGAATCAAATTTGGAGATGACTCGCAGTACAGATAACTGAGTAGAAAGTAACCCCGAAGACTTGAATGCATTATCATCAAGCAATGTCACTGCTCTAGATGCCTTTCGTAATTCAGCACAGGTACAGGTACTTGCTGGTATTTCTGGTTCATGTACTACGTCGCTATCTCGTTTTTTCAATGTTAAGTTCATATGCACATGTTACTAATAAAAGGTTTACTAATTATGATTGAGTGCATTCAAAATTCAACGTAGATAGATATAGATACACTTGAATGAATGCATCTACATACGTATCATTAGAATGATTAGATTAGAAAGAGATACTACGAAGTTAATTTTAGCTTCGATATCCCAGAAACATGGCATACATAATATAGATTGGATAACCATTATGATTCTGGATTCAACTTTGCTAATTACAATGTATTGTGAGACCATGTTACTAAAATGATGTATATTAAAGTGGCTATCACACTTGCCCTCGCTATAACTTCATTTCTTCTAGTCATTTCTTATTCGCAATTATCTGACAATACGAGATCAATATATGTTCCATTATTCTTAGTGTTGGCAACTGTCTCTCTGGCGTCTTTAATTTCTGCTGAGCGAAAACCAGATAATCCTCTAATTAGTCTAAAACTAATGACGGACAAGAAAATTCTATTCTCCAGTATTATTTTAGTCATTTCGTTTCTTGCTCTATTTACAAAGTTTCAAACCATTCCAGTCTTGTTCAGAAGTCCTCTACCAATAGGGTTTGGAGGAAACGCAATAGCTAGTGCAGATGTTCAATTACCATTTATGATAGTATTTCTATTTCTATTATTTGCGCCATCTTCTGGTTTTATTGTATCAAGAATAGGCAGCATAAAACCGACTGTCATCGGAAGCGTAGTCAGCATAATTGGAATTGTCAGCTTATTAGTGTTTCATTCAACAGAATTTTCGATAGCAATAAATCTTGCTATCATTGCTGGAATATCCTTAATGAGAGTTGGAGTGTATGAGATTGCCCTAAAGTCTACATCAAAACACTTTAGTCGAATGTTTTTAGGAATGACCGTACTTTTTAATTTGATCGGAGCTTCCATAGGACCTGCAATTCCTGGAATATTCATGCAAGTAAGAATACTGCTGGCAATTTTTATATCAAATATGAAATTGAGGCATATAATACATAGACTATAACCATTGCATACGTATCCGATATTCATTTTGTAGTTCATTCAATTTTTTTTATCGAGACAGAAATACGACTTCTTTTTGTAGAGCAATGAACGTCTCATACAAATTCATAGTACTATGTAGGTGGACAAGACAAGAAGAGAGAAAATCTATACTCAACGAGAACGGCAACGAATGGGATCTCTTCCAGACGAAGTTGCAATTTTAATTTTGATACTGAAAGCAAAAACAGATTAAGAACAAACTCATCGGTAATTGGTTGGTACTTCTACTTTCATTTTGATTGACTTTTGATTAGTTGATTGATGTACTTTAGAGCTACAATGAAATGATTCTAGTAATATAATATCAGAATATATTTTGATATAACTATTGGTTTTATTTCATAATAGAGCGAACTCGAGCAGATGGTGTATGTCTGCTATCCATCAATAGATATATTTCAGGCACAGAATAAACAAATCCTATGTGAATACAGTCGGTTTTCTCATCCAATAAGCACTGTAACTCTCCATCTTTTAAGAGTATTTCAGCTATCCTGTTTCTTTTATTGTCTTTTATCAGTATCCGATCTTGGTCAATTGAGACCTTTTCCATGAATGGACCATGTTTGGCAAACGTATCATATCTTGTTACGGTTTCCTCCATCAAACTGGTCATATATCCGGAGAAGCTGGTAATGCCCTTCAACTCGAGTTTTTTCTTATTCTTTTCGTATGAATCATAGAATTTTTTGTATACATTTTCACTTACTGTAATGGACTTAAACCCCGGTTTCGGCATCTTATGTGAGTAAGGTAATGAATTTACAGATATAAGACTTGCGCAATGAACCTTATCGATTTAAGAATCTCGGATTGCTCTGAGTACTCAAATCCAGTTTCTCATTAAATATTGTCTTTTACATAATGTGGTAATACTGGAGTATTAATTGATGATTTCCTAGTTTCATAGTTAGTTCAGATTTCTTGATTCAATCGCAATTACATCTTTTACCCAAATTCCAACTTCATTCATCATGAGTAGTTTGTTCATATATTCTTGCCAAGAAATGTGGCCATAAGCATATACCCATGACTCATATTTTTGTTTCAAGTTTAGGAATGCATCATGATGATAGGTGCAATATTTCGAGTCTGTACAACTTTTCCGAGTACATGCAATGCATTTTCTTGTTTGAGATATCATATACTGTTAGTCAAATGATCCCAATGTTTGATCATTTTATTTATTCGTTAGCTCAGATATATTGCTAAACTGGGACCCATAACTAGATTTAGCCAGGTAACTGTTGACGTTGATCTTGAATATGCTGTTAGTCCTTTATGGTAGCTCAGTATATAGTAGATTTTGAATGAGGATCTAGTTTGGTGTTACTACTTCCCATTTTATCTATCTTTGACTGTGCTTTAGAGAAAAAGATAGAAAGAAAAGAAGGAGTGACTTGGAAATCAGTCATTCTTTCTTTCATTGCCTATTATAATACAAATTAATTTTTTAATTTTGTGCTTCAAATAGTACTATAGTATATTGTGTAGTATTACTTGTGTCCTTCGCTATAGATCTTTGCAAGCTTCTCACGGAATTCTTGCTCTGCCCCCGTCTTCTCAAACATTGCCATCCATTGTTTTTCCATCTTTTCAATTAGTGCATCTGCAGCCTTATCGGTTGCCTTA
>JARBAU010000218.1 GCA_029237525.1 Nitrososphaerales archaeon
GGTTATTCAAAACTTATTCAAAAAAATTCCGAGAAATATATTCCGTGTTTAAGTGAGCCGCTAAATTACTAGATTAACCCAGACATGAATACGAAGTCTATCACATCTTGGACAATAAAACCACTTTAAGTTTTTGAAATTCCTCGTCAGATAGTACACCCTTTTGGTGGAGATCAGCGTATTTTTGCAATTTCTGAGTAATATCTTCCTGTTGTGGTTGTGATTGTGATTGTGGCTGCTGGTGCTGCTGTTGCAGCGCTTCAATTTGTCTTTGTTGTGCCTCTATTTGCTGTTGTGCTGCTTGCTGTTGGGCTTGATTTGCCTGTGCCTGTTGATTCATTTCACGCCCTGCACGACTTCGTGCTATGCCAGCACCTAAGGCTGCTGAAGCCCATCTTCCTCTCATAGTTTTCATGTGTATGTGTAGCAAATATATTTTATGAAACAGTCAGGACAAGTTGGTTGTATTACACAACCGTTTTTCTAGGATTCCTAATTTATCAAGAATATGACTGAGCCATCGATTAAGGTACACCAAAGATTCAATTCGTATAATATTAATACATAAGGCATGGCTTTGAAACTTACTCCATTTTTCAATCTCAAGAAAAAATCGAGACAGAGAGTTTACTCGATACCAGGAACAGATGCCGATTACTTTCGAATTCACTTAGCAGGAACAAGATGTTTGGATCTTCGATCATACAAGAGCACTATTATCCCTGCTACGAACGCAATCACACTATTGACTAGAAGGATTATGCTCACTATAATTCCGAAGGAATTTAGCGCTATCTCAAACCCTACCTTTTCCAAATTAACTCTGATAGTACTCTGATTTCCTTTTACGATGGTCCCTAAGCTTGATTTAATCAAATCTTTAGCCGAGATCTGTGGCAATGAATCGGCAACATTGATAAGGGAAGAAATAGAACTGAATATTATCGCTAGACCAATAACCAGAAGGACTCCACCTCCTATCAATATTGCGACGCCGCGTTTAATTAAAAATCCCCCCCGAGCAACTGTCTTTGTAGTATGTGTCTATCTATAGTAATAAACTTTCTGTACGGTATTGAGAGCATTGCGGCCTGAGGCATCTTATTATTATTTCTGAAGATTCTTATTTAGAGGATCTAATTGCTCTCGAAACCGTTGACAATATGCATATATACTTACATACGCGTATACTTCGACTATGAGTGTCCCTAAACAGTTAGCAGTTGCTAGTCTAATATCACTAGCATTGATTACTGGTACTGCGGTCACAAGCAAGCCTCCAGCATTATATGCCCAATCAAACAGTACTTCTAACACAGGTACGACCCATTTCGTTGCAACACTGAATGGAGAAAGTCTGTTCCCCCCAGTAAAGACAGATGCTAAAGGAAAGGCTGAACTTGCTTTAGTAGGAGATGGAAAAACGATGTCCTACAAAATTACAGGTGGGCCAGTGGATGAGGTCAAAGATGTGACATTGTCGCATACAACAGGTGGAAGAGTCGCTGATATAATAGTTTTAAGGAGTGCGACGCAGAAAGGATTAAGCGGTCAGGCGAATAATGCAACACTTGCTGGAAATTTCACTTCTTCTGACTTCATTCGTGGACCCAAGGATATGGCAACTCTAGTAAAAGACATGCTTTCCGGGAATGTGATCATAAGAGTTGACACAATCAAATTTCCACTAGGTATAGTAGGAGGAAAGGTTACACCGAATCTGCAGTCTTGAAGTTCTTGACGCTACAGGGTATCACTTATTTTTCCTTACCGTAACAATAATTAGGTATCTGACTGCTGTTTATCTAGCATTAATAGTCTCATAGTCGCCGTTCTTCACGTCTACATTTATCATTCGATCTAATTATTACAATGCATCATTTCAAATGCAATATTTTTGTCAAATACATGACAATTCTCTTCTTAAGGTATTGGAATAGCATTCAGAAAGCGTTCTTGTGAATGCAAATGCATTGGGTAAAGAAATGCTTTTACTTGATAAGTCGAGCTCGTTAATTAGCCTACAAATGGGCGCCCTAGACAAAGCGGCCTCATCTAATACAACACTCCTTACTAATTCTCCCCCTGATGCTTTAATTTTATCGTAGGCAATATTGCTCGAAGCTGCCATTACAAAGACATTCGGCATATCCGCGCTAACGTCATCTTCTATATCTTCCCAATCATCCAGTATATCAAGAAGTGCTTGATTGTAATGAAGAGCTAAACCAACATTTTCATTATAGCTAGGTAGCTTTGCATCCAATACCTTTGCATATATCAGTGATGCGTCAGATGATTTTGATAGATTAAAATGTCTAATTTCGGTATAGGAGAACGTATTATTCTTCACTAAACGCTGTTTCACAACCTGCTCAAACTTCCAGAAGGCAGAGAACTGGTCTAATATATAATCAATCGAATAAACAAGATATTGTGCATGATCTCCGGAATGGATGCTATTCTGTAATGATTCCCGGATTTGTCCGGCAACCTTTGAATATCTCTCATCCCCAGTCTCAAACAATTTATCAACAAATAGAATGTATCTAGTAAGCGATCTTATTATTCTATATACCCAAAATGCTTCTTCTATATTTTTTGTGTCGAGATATGCGGCAATAAAATATGTGGGATCCTGTGCGTTTTCATCTACTTGTGGATATGAATTACCTAATTTCTTATCAAAGCTACTTAACACTGCGCTTAAAGATAGCATTAGTTTCGCAAATAATTTGGTGTCAGTACTAGCACAAAGATCATTCATAACACTAGAAATCCTGCTAAAATAACTGTTTACTTCAGAATTTGTTAATTTAGATGCAATTCTATTATCTTTTAATATATCTTTTAAAGTGTTATCTCGAAATTATAAATATTGCTGAAATTAGATAAATTGACTTGGTCAAAGAAGGATTCTAGTTGAAGAATCATATTTAATGATTGCTCCTATAAACAAATGATAATAGAGTACATCCGTACTAGAAATAATATACACGCGGATCTTCTTGAAAGGATTTATATCTAGTCTGCATATCACACAATATTATGAGTGAAAGTAGATCCCCCGGGTGGGTACGTGCCGCCCAAATTGGACTTGGAGTCTTAGCAATTATATTGTCAATTACTTTGTTGGTTTATCCGAGAAGCTCAGTAGTTGCTATTGTATATCTTGCTGGAATTGTACTGTTGATAGTTGGTATTGAAAAAGTCATTACTGGGCTTTTTGTCAGTAGCAAATCTCGTATGGCCAGCGTCGGTTTAGGTATATTAGTGATCATACTATCGTTGATAGTTATGGCGTTTCCATTGTCAACTAGTGTATTTCTAATAATTTTGCTAGGAGTAGCATTATTAGTATATGGAATAGCTAGAATTGTGCATGGAATAGGAGATAAGGAGAAAGGCGGATGGTCTAGATGGTCCTCCATAGGTATAGGAGTCCTGATGATCATTATCTCTGGATTTATAATGGTAGTACCTGCCGCCGGACTAGCGTTTGTAGGAATATTGATTGGAATAGCGCTTTTAATTGCGGGAATAGAAATCGTCGCCGCCGGATTCGCAGGAAGGAAGATGCGTTTCATTCCGACTAGAGATAGGGGAATTTAGCGCTTAGCTCGTGAATATTCGGCTCTAGCAGAGATCAGATCGAGTTAATGATCTCTACTTTTTTATTAAAGACTATTTTTGTTCATCATCGTGTTATTTCAATATCGATATCGATATCGATAAACTCTAAATAATATTATATCATTTTACAGTAAATTCTACCTTAAATTTAAATAGTA
>JARBAU010000219.1 GCA_029237525.1 Nitrososphaerales archaeon
TGAAGATTTGACAAATGAATGGAAGGGTAAGGCGAATAAAATAGGTTTCCAATTTCACACTCCATTCGTAAGGGAAGACCCATTATGGCTTGAGTTTGGAGATGTTCGAAATCAAGTGGTGGACAAGCTTATTGAGTTAAGAAAAAAATACCCTTCATTTGTAATCAATGGAGAAAAACAATTAAGGCTAATGAAAGGCAATTGGGGAGGACAGGGTACTACACCAATCAATTGTCCGTCTTGGGCAATACTTTCATTAGATCATATGGGAAGAATTAAGCAGCCTTGTTGCATAGGATCTGCTGACAAAGGGTTAAAACCAATTTGTGAGCAGTGCGGCCTGGGCTGTTATTCTGTACTTGTTGCGCAGGGGATCAAGGGCACATGAGAATATAACATCTTGATTCAGTATTCAATATATGTTAATAAATGAAAAGACCTTACTCTATATTCTTCTTTCCCTAAGCAGCCAAACTATAATTTAGATTTATTAATGGAGCCAATATTAAAAAATATCATAGTCGTATGACTACGATATCTTTGTTTCAAACTTTACCGAGTCGACGCTTGCACCCCTAGCTGCAGCTGCAGCTCCGCTTTTGATATTATTTATCTGAATAGTTATTTCTCCCTTATATGGATTGGAAAAGGTTACTCTTTCAAATCCACTTCCTGCACGTGGCATTTCGTGTGTTTTATTCCAAAGAACATGACCTTTGCTATCGTAAATTGATATATCATAGCTATCTACTGGTATCAATCGTTGTAATATCCCTGGCTGGGTAAATCCGCTGGCATTAAGGGTTGTTTCTCCAGATACATTTTTTGTCTCTCTTTGTGGAACAGTTTTTGCATTAGGGATTGGAGCGCTTGAATTTAAGAATAATACTTCCATATCAAAGCCTCTGTTAGCAGGTATATTAGGAGATTGGGCAGCAGTAGGATTGCTCCATTTTAGTTGAACCAAGTATGTACCATTTTTTGATATCTTTGACATCATTGGGATGGTTGAATTCGAGTTATTTCCAGATTGTATGAGACCTGTATTCTTACTGTTGTTAGTGCTGCTGCTATTGTTATTATCAGCTGCAAAGGCAGCATTACTATTAGACTGTGTAAATATTATGGTATATGAAAGTGAAATTACTGATGCCATGATAATTGAAAGCCGTATCGACTTTGATTGGCGCAATGGTCTAAGAAGACCAGCCACTCTAGACATATAACACTCTAATTTGTCCTGTGTATCTGCAGTATGCATCGTCATAATACTAGTAGGCTTGAATAGCATATAGAGATTTCAATGTTCTAAATCATTATATTGCTTTCATTTTTCGACACATTATAAAACAGTCTAATTTCATAAGAATGTGATCTTTTTATCTTATGCTGTACATGTTATATAGTGAAATGACAAGCCAATTAGTAATGGAAAACAAAAAAGATATCAATATTGATTTATCCAAGGACTCTCGTCATGGTGTAATACAAATTCTGAATAAGAGACTATGTGACGAATATATCTTGTTTACAAAGACAAGAAATTATCACTGGAATGTTGTAGGTCCTAATTTTAGTGAAAGACACAAATTTTTCCAAGAACAATATGAAGAAATAGATGAAATCATAGATGAGGTTGCTGAACGTGCACGTACCATAAATGGTAGATCACTTGGTACCCTTGCCGAGTTTATAGAACATGGTTCAATCCAAGAAAGTCCAGGAAAGTATCCAGACGAATCAACAATGATTTCAAACCTGCTAGCAGACCATGAACAGATAATTAGAAGTCTTCGTGCAGATGCCGACAAGTGTGAAGAATTCCATGATATGGGTACTAATGACTTTTTGATTGGTGTTATGGAAAAACACGAGAAGATGGCATGGATGTTACGTGCTCACTTAGAGAAGCCATAACTATCACAAGTACTGCCATAAGATAAGCCTTACTTTTATCTTTTTTTATTTTTACTATTAGCGGCTTTGGGACTTTTTATATTCATACAGATTTCTGTATCTTGATACAATTGCAAAAATATTCTTTTATAAAGTAAATCCTAGTCATAGACTTCGTCCCTGCTTACTCAGCTTATGCATTTATTCATTTGTTATTTGTTATAGATTCTCTCTCGATGCTCTATATCGTTATTTCCGAAACAAATAGCTAACCCATGTCATACGATTAGGTTATTTTTACAATTGTGTTTAATAACATCATTTGACATTATCTAATATGATTGAAAGTTTTATTCATAAATTTGTTATTTACTTGATTTTTTACCCATCACTGCATCCAGTAAAGGATTCAAGAAAATAGGACATGCCATTAAAAGAATATCACATCAAGAGAAATTTTGACAAGACACCTGAACCAAGTGGCTTAACAAGAGACAAAGGTAAAGAAGAATCCCGTCGCCTAAGATTTGTAGTACAAAAACACCGAGCCAGACGACTGCATTATGATTTTAGATTAGAAACAGAAGATGGTGTGTTAAAGTCATGGGCAGTACCAAAGGGGATTTCCATCAATCCTAACGTAAAAAGACTCGCAGTATTGACTGAAGATCATCCACTAGACTATTTGAATTTTGAGGGAATAATACCTGAGGGAAATTATGGTGCTGGTTCGGTGATAGTTTGGGATATTGGCGAGTATGTGGCAAAAGATCCAAAACAAACACTTTCTCAACAGTTTAATAATGGTAAAATCGAGTTCATTTTATTTGGAAAAAAGTTAGCTGGTAAATATTACTTAGTGAAGACTGCGAGGGAAAACCAATGGCTGATGATTAAAGGTGCCGATGAATTTGCATCTGCTACTGAAGATTTGACCATTAGTAGACCAGAGTCGGTCCTAACTAATTTGACAAACGAAGATTTGAAGACACATAATAAAGCAAGTCCAAGACTCAGAAATACTGCTTTTCAGACGTTACAAAAGTTAGAAACGAACAAGAAAAAACTGACTGCTGACAATCAAGTTGAGGAAAACGCTAATGGTGATGACAACGACGATACTGAAAACACAAATAGAAATAGAATTGAAAAAAAGGATCTAAATCTAAGAAATCTATCGATCTTAAAAGATTCCAAATTTCCAAATAGTATAAAACCTATGTTAGCTACGCCCATAGACAGACCCTTCGATAGCAAGGAATGGGTTTTTGAAATCAAGTGGGATGGAGTTAGGGCTATTTTATTTCTTAACAAAACTGACAAGACTAGGCCACTATTTGAATTGTCGTCTAGAGCTGGTAATTCCATTTCACACAGATATCCAGAAATTACACAAGACTTGGAATTAACTGGCACCATAACATGTAGTAGTTCAGTCGTCTTAGATGGTGAAATCGTTGTGTTAGATAGACGCGGTCATCCAGATTTTCAAAGCCATCAGAAAAGAATGAATGTTGAATATAGCCGAGATATTCAGATACTTTCGCATCAAATACCTGCCACATATTATCTATTTGATATACTATACCTTGACTGTAAATCACTCGAGAACCTAGATTTTGTAGAAAGAAGAAGAATTCTTTCAAGTGTTGTCAAGACAAATCATAGAATAAAGATCTCGGAATTTTTTGAAGAGCAAGGAATATCACTATATGATAAAATTAAAGGTATGAGCCTTGAGGGGGTTATTGCAAAGAAAAAGAGTAGCATATATTCACAAGGAACAAGATCAAGAGATTGGTTAAAAATTAAAGATGTAAAGACACAAGATTGCATAGTTATAGGCTATACTAGGGGAGAAGGAAATAGAGAGAATTATTTTGGATCCCTTCTCCTAGCTGCGTATGATGCTTATACTCATGAACAGAGATTTGTGGGCCATACCGGAAGTGGTTTTAATTTTGAACAACTAGATAATATATATACAAAACTGGCAGAAATGACAATAAGCAAATGTCCTATCAGATATGTACCCTATACAAATCGAGATCCAATCTGGATAAGACCTGAACTTGTTGCAGAAATAAAATACAGTAATTGGACAAATGATCGAATTATGAGAGCACCAATTTTTCTTAGATTTAGGGAAGATAAAAAACCAGAGGAGTGCACAATTGAAGATGAACAGCATATCGAAGAAATTATTGTCACTAATAATACTAATACCAATACTGACACCAATAATTCTAATTCTATGACTAAAACCCCAAATGATCAGAATAAAGAGGCATTCAAACAAAAAACCTCAGGGATAATTTTGAATAATGACACTGTGCATAAAATGGACAAGAAAATCTCATCACCATATTCTTTATCCTCCTCAACATCGACCTCAAATTCTGAATTCTCCAATCTTGGCAAAGTATTCTGGCCAGAAACCAAAGAGCATCCAGAATTAACAAAAGGAAATTTAATCGAATATTACAACAAGATTAGTAACTATATTCTCCCACACCTTAGAAATAGACCACTCTCATTAAGCAGGTACCCGGATGGCATTGGAGGCAAACACTTTTACCATAAGAATTGGGACAAAGAAAAGCCCGCATATGCAGAGACAGCAAAAATACATTCAGAATCAGCTAATAGTACGATAAACTATCTAATTTGTAACAACAAAGAAACGTTGCTATGGATAGCTAACTTAGGCTCTATTGAAATACACCCATGGTATAGTAGTGTTAACAATTTTAATGCTTGTGCCAAAGAAACGAATGGAAAGGAAATGCCAATACCAGACGAAGAAAAATGTGGACTAGATTTTCCTGACTTTATCGTATTTGATCTAGATCCCTATATCTATTCAGGATTTGAACGACGAAAAGGAAGTGAGGATACATCAGAAACAACAGAACCTGAATACAATATTAAAGGTTTCAAAGCAGCTGTGAATGTAGCATACCACATGAAAGACCTTTTTGATCAGCTAAGGATTACTACGTATGTAAAAACCTCTGGTAAAACAGGACTACATATCTATATACCAATTGAGGTATCTACTTATACGTATAGTCAAACCAGGAGCTTTGCCAAGACTATAGGTATGCTGTTACTCAAAAGATATCCAAACAAAATTACAATGCAGTGGGATACTGCGCGGAGAAAGGACAAGGTTTTTTTCGATTACAATCAGAATTCTAAAGGTAAGACAATAGCCTCAGTTTTTTCTGCCAGGCCAACTACCTCGGCTACGGTTTCTATGCCTGTGAGATGGAATAAATTGAACGAGATTTATCCCACCGATTTTACTATTCTCAACGTATCTGATATTATAAATAGATCTACACATATAGATACTTGGAACGATATACTGAATAATAGACAAAATATAATTAAAATATTGGACGATTTAAATCTAGATTAGATTAGTTTAGGTTAGGTTAGGTTGAATGAAATATTACTACGCGTTATCAGTCGGTAAAGATTGATTGTTTTGCATCATGACATTGGATAACTTGGTTCAGCATTGATAAAATAATAGTTCGACGATAACTGTACTTGCATTTCTAGTGTCTGTCGCTGGCTGGCACATTGACCTACCATCGCCCACCATTCACCAGTGATTGTAGGATGCCAGCGACTAGGACATCGTTTTGTTTCCTGTCCCAATACATTACCAGTAGATTGTGATATATGGTAAGTTCTTAATCAGAGTGATTAGTTAAGTCGATCTGGTACAACATCTGTTTGTCGATCTGAGTTATTATTATCTAATTTTACAATCAAAATATTAAGGACTCTTGTTATAACATTTCAATTCAGGAATAGGAATTGTTTATTTATTTTCTACATCAATATTTCTCGATATCTGTTCAATCACTTTCACAAGATCGTTATCTAACAATTCTACTACCGGCGAGTAACGAAAATACAATGTATGTAAAGCAAACGCAATGATTGCAAGGATTCTTACATTTTCATTATCAATAATAAGCGAATCATTCGAGCTGTGTAGAAACTTGATTATCGGCTTTGAGTTATCTAAGGTATATAACATTCTTTGGTTTTTGTCCCTCCAAATGTTGCTTCTGTTTTTGTAATTTGTCTAATTGACCTCAATCTATATGCCTGTCGATCTAATCCTTGCCAAGTAGATTTAATACCGCCATATTTCTTCAAATCTCCTATTAGAGAATCTTTATTATTATCTTGACTGCTGCTACTACCACTAATGTTAGGCGATCATTTAGATAAAATATTTGCGAGTTCAACAATCTCCTACTTATCCAATTCTTTCGAAAGAAGCTTTTGTAGAGACAGTTCAACCAGAGGTTGAACAAATAATGCTGTTCGTAAATTATTTAACTTAGAATTAGTGGCAGACACCTCTGAACAAAGTTTATTTAACTTCAGCTCAAAACCTATCTTATCATCGTATTCTTCTTCAATATCTCTATAGAAACTTTTGAACAGCCTGTTCTAGAGGTATATCGTTTGCCTGTGCAATTTCATTAAAAAGTATTGTACAGCTGAGTCGTTGATTACAGGATTCCACATATTCCTCTAATTTAGAGTGTTTTTGGATGAGTTCATCGCATTTGATTTTCGAATTTGGGATAGATGCTTGATAAGACCAATATTCTAATCCAATCTGAAAATTCTTTTACAATACTGTTAGCACAGTAACCCTTTTGCTTTGTAGTCTGTCCTGCCTTAACAAATCTTGAAAGATCAGCTTGATAGTTAATCTATATCGCAAAAGTTCTTTATTTAAGGCTGTCATTCATAGATGATTAAAAACTATCTTGTTCTACCCCCAAATCTATTCATCATTTTTGTAACTCTAGATCCAATTGCGCATTGAGCTGGGGTTATGCCCACCTTATGTAACGTTACAGCCAGCTCGCTCAATTCGTTTGCTGCATACAGGCCAAAGGCGAGTCTCCATTCGACTAAATTTGTTACAGGTCCGGCGCTTATACCATTATTATTAGCGATTTTGTGTCTTATTATTAGCGATTTAGTACCTTGGTATTCCCTTTAACTATTCTTGTATCACCAGAGATTTGAAGTTATCAGAAAGTTATGCTGGCATATTTCAATTAAAATACCGTCGAATAACCATTCGTCAAATGCGTCAAATTTCCGGTCACATAGATCATATATAATTATGTCATAAAGAATGAGTGACTTGGCCGAGCAATCTAAACTATAGACAGGAATTAATCTAATCGTATAGTTTTTGTACTCTGAGATTGATTAATACCATTTATACAGAAATTCGAATTAGAATATAAAATTAAGACAATTAACCTCAATTATAATTGGGTCAATCTATTTTGGTTCAGACTTATTTGTTTATATAAGTTGACTTTTATCAAGATTCTTCGCTTACCATTATTCAACTACCAATCGGATCCTCGATATGTAGGCTCGATGTGTGAGGATACAACAATTATGGTTTACGACAATAACAACGATAGCTTGTCCCCATATTGTCTTAAACTACTGAAAGTAAAGGTGGATGTTATATCAATCCAACGGTGAAACTGGATATACTCCATGATTAATTGTCATGGTAGGATGTCTGAATGAATGTCGAGCAACTCCTTATTTTTCTTATACGGGTTTCAATTAGAATGAAAATACAAGATCTGGTTTATTTTTCTACTTTCCTACTCCTGTCTGCATTATATTATTCAATGGCCGGCATTTTATCTTTATTTGAATCATTTTCTTTCTAATGCACTTGGGTACAGTGCTGCACTCTTTATTCTTCCAAATCCCTTGATTCTATATCTGTCTTTGCAATTTCGTTATTTTTATTATTGTCTGACTGAGTTGCGGCAACTTTACGTTTCTTCTTTGTCATCTTCTCATCCTCTTATTTTCATCTCATTTGGACTCTCTTTTATCATGTTTTGCAGATTGTTGTAAACTTGCCTTTAAGGCAGCGACTAGATCTTTTGTTTCAGCCATTGGTTCAGCTTCCTCTTTGATGCTAA
>JARBAU010000220.1 GCA_029237525.1 Nitrososphaerales archaeon
ATTGGGTGAATACTTGCCGTCAGACACTAATGCCCAGTATTGTATTTCTTGTTCTTTCCATTAGTGGATAGGTAAGTATGTCCTATCAATCTGAGGTATAGCAGGTCAGTCAGGGTATCCGAATATTGAGGCTATATATAACTCACCGTCCCAACCTACGATTGACTACCTCACTTACTTACTTACTTACCGACAAGGAAATAAATTGTGGATTTGGATAATTTCATCTTTCACGTCCCTGATTAATTGCCACACTTAAAATAGAATTAAAATGAGTTCTCTTTCATTTATACTAAGGTCTTTGGATTTCCATAAGCATTATAGTTTGAATATACTCAATAATTTTTCATATGCCTTGTCAAGATACGAAGATTTCCTGATGATTGAATGTTGATGTAGATGATTTTCAATTTCAGATTAAAAGAGCCGAAATAACCAAATAATCTATTTAAACAGTACTTTACAAGAAGACGTGATCTCACTATCCAGAAATTTACATCAATTACATATCGTGTAGATTAATACCTAGTAAGAAAATCTCATGATCTATCTAGTAACAGAAGATGGGGCAATGCAGTATAGATTGTGCATTCGAAATCAAATGATCTGTTAGAATAGTTTTAGATGAACCGAATTAGTGTTGAGAGTACACCATAGATTTTATTTATTGCGTTAATTGTAGTGATATAGTGATATAATATGCTAAAAATCACTAAGCGACCAATACCCTCTTGTTATACATCTTTCGTATCTTAGAAAGAAAAAACTAAAAATGTCTTCGGCCTTTTATAACAACGAGAGGCTTTGAGTAATAATACAGACAAATTTGTTGTCACAGTTGGGGAAGAGATTATGATAAGAATTAACTCCAATCCCACTACAGGCTATAGATGGCAGCCGCAATATGATGATAATATTCTGGATCTAAATTCACACGATTTTGTTCCGGTGTCAGAGATGATAGGCTCATCTGGTGTGGAACGCTTTAGGTTCAAAGCAAGAAAGGCTGGAAAGACTTCAGTAAAAATGATCTATAAGCGACCTTGGGATAATATACCTCAAGATAAGAGAGAATTCTCAGTTACTGTTACATGATAACCTACGCATGTTCAATGATAATGAATCTTGGCCGATAGCTTGATTTGGTGCAAATCGTGTAACTCTTAATGCTTTGACTGTATTTAATTACCTTCTAGTTTGTAAGTGAATTCTAACTGTGACAGGTATTATAGCATATCAATTATCAATCTGCAGTATAATATTCTGTTACTCGCTCTCTAGTAGCATAGTGACTTTATTGATTTGCCTCTCGTAGTCCAAGGATTTTAATTCTAATTGATACTCTATTGTCTAAAATGCCCTAAACCTCCTAGGCAGATTAAGGTTGATATTATACAAACCCAAATTAGGTATGGCCCCTGAAATATTATGTTGGTAATACTACAATTAGAAACTACAACTTAGGACACGGTAATTTGTCTAACGTGCAATTGAATTGCATCGATTTTCATTAGCCTAAGTGGAACGTGATATGATAGTGATCAATAAATATTAATCATGGTCGGCCATGGGGAGCTTGTGGATTTGTAGTCAATCCAGTGAACACACTATTGATGAACCAGTTCCTATAATCTAGTGGAAGTTCATAGCCAGATCAAAAGTTGGTACTAAATGTTCTGAAACTGACTTCAATATAACGTTAAAAAGAAAAAGGCAACTGGTGATAGCTGTATGGAATTCCCAATCCGTCTTTACTTGGCATCGTGTAGAACAGTGTCAATAGACTCCCATTAACATATACTCAACAGATACACTAGACAAAACATTTTTTAACTATCTTAAAGGTTGTGGCATATGGTTTCTATTAGTGTAGAAGAAATTAAACGAGAAATTGCAAATCGCAATGCAAAATGGGAAGCACGAGACCATCCACACTTGAGGTTGGCTGAAGAAGATGTGAAGTATACCCTTGGTGTTCGTGTTGATGAAGAACATCTTAGATCCGCACTTGCTGAGACACAAATAAATATAGAAGATATAATTGCTGATGCGGTTAAGTCAGCTGAAGCTGTATCTGCACCTCCGCCTCACGTTGATTGGAGAGAGCAAAATAAAGTAACACCAGTAAAAGACCAACGTCATTGTGGGTCCTGCGTGTCTTTTGGCACCACTGGTGCTCTCGAATCCGCGGTACTTATTGAACAGAATAAGGTAACTGACCTATCAGAAGCTGAACTCTTTTACTGTGGAGGGGCTGGCGACGCCTCCTGTGCTACAGGCTGGTGGCCTCCA
>JARBAU010000221.1 GCA_029237525.1 Nitrososphaerales archaeon
AGACAATAAATTTCTAATTAATATGATAGATTAATATTCAATCCTATACAAAAACTAATAAACACCAAGAAAATATATATTATAAATGACTTTATCTCTGCTGACAGTTGGATCTTTTATATTGTCGATATTACTAATTGTCAGTACACCCCTGGCTAATGCTCAGACTATTTCAACAATTACTATCCCAATGAAAGTTTATTATAATTCTACTTATGGAGTTGTTGTTCAATATCCAGCTAGCTGGAATGCTAGGAATATATCAACTAATAATTCGCCTTCTCCTTTTCTAGGCATAGTTCTGATGACACCGCCAATCCAAAGTACAAGTAATGAGTTTGCTTCAGTTATAGTAGGACTCTATCCTCAATCAGTAAATACGACATTACAATCGTTTCTAGATCATAGTAAAGGCATCAGAATGTCAAATTCTAATACCAAAAACTTTAATATTGTTATGTCAAATACTAATTCGTTACTTGCTGGTCGACAGGCATATGGCTTACTTTTTACAGATACCTTCCATGGACATTCACAAAAGAGTTTAGAATTTGGAACATTTGGACTAGAACATGGAGGGATTAAAAATGGTTATGTTGTTAATTTTAGCGCTGATCCGATAACATTTGCAAAGATACTGCCAATAATGCTTCAAACAATTGATTCATTTGGAATTTCAAATATTAGCTGATGTTCTTTGTATATATGCTTGATAGTAAATCAAAAACTCACAATTTCCTAAAATTAAGCATAGATCCTACGACAAGACTTACCTAATCCTGCTATCCATAATTATATTTGAGGTATAATAGTCAACCAAATAATTAGAGTGGCTAATCTACCAATCACAGGTTTGCTTTGTATTACAATTAAATGAAGTCTACTATTTATCAATAACCATTTTACTTAGCTGTTGACGAGTCCTAATATAAGATAGCAGTAACGCAGCAGTTAGTATTCCAAATATTACAATTAGAGACATGCCAATTGATATTTTGAAAAATTCTGATATCAACATTTTGCTGCCAACAAAGAATAGTATCAAAGCCAAGCCAGGTTTAAGATAATAGAACTTTTCCATCATACCCGCAAGTAAAAAGTATAAACTTCTTAAACCGAGTATAGCAAAGATATTTGAAGTTATTACTATAAATGAATCTGTTGTTATAGCCAGTATTGCAGGTATCGAATCCAATGCAAATACCAAGTCTGTCATTTCTACTACTACCAAAGCCACAAGCATAGGTGTGGCATACAAAAGTTTATGACCATCATTGTTATTTTTGAGTATCAAAAATTTGTCACTATTTAACTCAAATGTAATAGGAATAAATCGCTTCATTATTCTAACAGCAATATTTTTCTCAATAGCCGTTTCTTTCTTCTTTTTTCCGTGTCCTTCATCTTTTCTCTGTATAATCATACGAATCGCTGTAAACAATAATAATCCACCAAAGATATAGGTCATCCAATAAAAGCTTTCAAGGAGCGATACCCCAGCAAGGATTAAACCAATCCTCATAACAATTGCACTAAGAATTCCCGCCATCAGGACCTTATGTTGATATGCATGAGGAATTGCAAGTGAAGAAAATATAAGTAAAAATACAAACATGTTATCTACACTTAATGATTTTTCAATAGCATATCCTGTTACAAAAAGTAATGTTTTTTCATAACCCATAGCAAAGTATATTATTCCAGCAAATACTGCAGCAAGAGATATCCATATAATCGTCCACTTCAGTGCCCTTCTGAAAGTTTGCTCTTGTAGTTCTTGTTTTTGTTGTTGAGTTAGCTCTGGTTCTAATGAAAGACCTGAAGATATTTTTCTTTTTTGAGAGGTATTATTATCATCCTTATTTACACGTCGATTCTTTATCCTAAAAATATGTAGAAACTTACCAAATAGACCAAGGTCTATTGCTAACGCAATACCAACGAAAAGAGTGAATACTAACCAGATTATCTGATAAGTTGCATTAGTACCTCCAATAGTAATAGAATCCAAAGATCTATCCTATTAATACCTGAATTGTAGCTATATTTGGATAATATGTTTTCAATGTATCACGATGTGATACCTGGTATAAAACTAGACAACACTTTACTCTTATTTAATAATGAAAGATCTATAATCGAAGTGTGACAATGCAATACATAGTAAACGTTCTTCTTAAATGATACATATCTTCTTTGATTATAGAAGAGGTGATGTATGTTCATATATGCGATGTCCAAATTGCTCAGATCAAATGCAAATAACGCAAAGGTACGATATTGAAATCGATTTCTGTTCTTCATGTAAAGGAATGTGGTTAGATAGAGGGGAGATTGA
>JARBAU010000022.1 GCA_029237525.1 Nitrososphaerales archaeon
CATGTACGATTTAGATTCATCGTGTACATCGCTGCTCCTCTTGATCAGATTATTAATTGCCTCCCATAACTTTGATTCAACAGAATTTTTCTTTAACTCGTTTCTTTCGGCTATTACTCTAGAGAGGGCGCGCCTAATCTCTTCTAATGCCACTGGAGCATCATTTCGACTCCTAAATAGTCGTAATAGTGGCTTGGTGAGCTCAGCATTTCGATGTTTAATATTCAGACTCAGATCAGGGATCATGTCATTGTAATGAATCATTCGAAATGCAAACAGCAGTTTACGCAGATCGATTAATTCATCATGAAGAGGTTTAAACTTTGGATCTCCAGCATTTTTTATCACCTCTTTAATGTTATAGTCAACATCACCAACTATGAACCTGGTGACAAATGATCTATCTAGAATTGCCTTGATCTTTTTATAATCTGGGAGTTCTTCCATTGCGATCCATTTCATACAATAGGTCAGATACGATTCTTGAGTTCTACCAAAAGTCAAGTCAGTTTTAGGTACACTTTCACCTGACGCGTATCCACTTTTGAATATTTTCTGTTTTTCCTTATTATGGCCAATGTCATCCGCCTCGTCTTCTGCAATAGTTTCCTGACATTCCTCTATCTCGCCCAAGAATGTGAAATAATTTGGCGCGCTTGCTGACACAATATAGAATACACGGTAACCAAGGTGCTTGTATACCAGCAGGGCTGAATTCTTACCACTTCCATTATCCCCTACGAAAATATTAAAGTGAAGGGTAGGAAATTTGTCCTGAAAATAGCTATAGATGGTGTCCGCAGAAAGTCTGGCTATCTGATGATCTTCGATATTTACGTATTTTCTATAGATGGCTTTCGTCTTCAAATATAACGAGTCGAATGTTTCGTTTCTAGCTCTCTGAATATACTGTTCAAACTCCTCAGGCGTTTCATATATGTACGGTAATGGATTATGAATATCTAGACTATCTGCCGGATACAATACCATCCCGGGTCTTTCTAATTCAATTTCATACTTTGGTCGCCCATTTTCGTCCAGTGAAACAAGTGAGGTTTGACCGTCCCGAAATACAATAGATTCGTGTAATGGTAACATCCCATTTCCAGTATATTTTCTGATCTTAACTTTTTTTTCCGCTTTGAATTTTCATTTGCATTAACATCGTATTCTCGTACATCTTCTGACAGGCCACAAACAGCTTCAAAGTTATAATTTAATACATCTTCTATGAGTAGAATATGTTCATTGTTAACTCTGCTTTGCTTTAATTTTTTGACCAGTACATCTACAGTCTCACGCCATTTTGGTCCTTCGTAGATCGGCGATATAATCTGCTTTTGCTTATAGACGTGATTCAATTTTAGAAATAGATTATTAGTTCGATTATCCTTCCTAAAATATACCACTATTCCAAGCTGCTTTATTTCATCCGTTAATTCCAGATCAATAAATCTTTCAGCTTCAGTATTTGATGACATATTACAAACCTTTTTCAAATTGCTCGTGACTGGATCAAGCTTTATGACCGGTCTTAGAGGCCCGATCTAAATGCTTATTTTCATCTTCAGCTAATATATGATCAGTGTCGTAGTCTTTGTTTGTAGAATTCAAAGAATGTGGCGCGCGCAAATTGGCGTTAGATTCCGGGTGCCCAACCTGTTCTAACACCTTTTCATTTATCTTATGACATTCGTGCATGCACTGCAGACGGTGATTGAATGCTTTATTGACATAAAATCCGGTACAATCAGAACATTTTTCAGTTAAACATTCCATTATTGTATCGATTTGAACAATATTATTCGCCGTCTCCTATTTCACCTCGTAATGCTGCCCTAGGAACCACCTTAAGGACGTTCGTTATCACATCGTTAAAGCTCTCTCCAGTACTGCCTAGTTGCTTCAATATGTTGTAGTTCGTTTCTGATATGATGATATTCTTAAACCTTGATATCATACAGATTATATATCTTCGGCATGATATAAATTCCGAAGAATCCTTTACTCTCGAGGTTGAAGAGTAAAAGTAATGTAAAAAGAGATCATTCCTTGGGTACGCTCAATAAGAACAAGATTTGGAACATTATACCGGGGCTCTGCCAGAAAAAAGGATTTGAAAACGGAATTACACTTACAGACATTTTAAAAGAATCGAAAGCTAAATTTCCCCCTAATGGGTATAGTAAGCCAACTATTATCAAAGCATTAAAAAAATTTGAAGCAGATGATAGACTTCTTAAAATTAAGAGTAGGTATTTCCTCGTAGATATATTTGAGGATGACGGCTGGTCAATTTTCGGAAGATATCTCAACTTCTTATTACTAAATACGACCTTTCATAACAAGTCGGTAAATGTAACAAGGATTAGCCATCCCGACCCTGAAAGAGATCTAGGAGAGATATTCCTGCAATTTTCAAATTTTATTGGTATTTTTGTTTTATACATATTAATAGAGGCAATGCGCCCAACCCGAAAGCTTGTCCCACGGCCATTGAGAATAGATAAGGCGCTAAGTTTTATCCAAACTGCGATGCCGCACAAGGATCTACTTACAGCGTTTCTAAAATTCCTGCCCCCGATACATAATAAGGACATCGTTCTAGGTGCAGAAATAAGAAGAGATAGAATTAATAAGTTTTCCAATGCCTTCAGATATATCTATCCATCTATTCACGAAACTTTAGAAGGAGGATATATTCAGTATTTTAAAAATTGTTATTTGGATATCCAGGATAAAAATTTTGACCACGTTTGGAAAAACGATATCCAGGATGCTAAATGTGACCACGTTTGGAAAAAGACTTTCTTTCATAAGTTAGGGAGATGGTATTATAGCTGTACCAGATGTACCTACGTGGTGAACTCGCGTCCATAGTCAACAAACTAACTTGCGGTACTGTCATTCTCGTATATACCACTGTGATACAACTGCTTAGCGAATTCGACTCTATTCTTACCATCCATGTTCCCAAGAGCTGTGATTAGCGCGCGCATCTGAGATTGCATTGTATTGAATTGTCCTTCTATAACAGTCAGTTTATCTTCCTTCTTCTTCTGCTCGTCTAACGTTTCATTGTATGCATCATAGGTCAATACCATTCTGCAATGCGCGCAGAATTTAGCATCTTGAGTATTGCCTTCATTACAGTTTGGGCATAGTTTAGGATTTAGTGTATTTATTGGAATGTTATCCTTTGTAACAATCCCATATGCTTCGAGTAATGATTCTGAAGATTCATTTCCAAAATAGTGAATGTATTTCTGGGCCATATTGCTATTCGTTGACCAGCCCGCATGTTGATTTAACGTATGCAATTTTAACTTGGTAGATTTTTCAGTAAGCGCTGAATGTCTTCTAATATATGGATTGAATGGTTTTGTAAGTAAGACTTTGATTTTCTCTTTATCTTCATTTGGTACAGTAGGATCTGTTAATATCTTAGGAAAGAATTCTTCTTTATAGCTTTTGTATATCGTATAAATTCCGCTAGTAGTGAGTTCTTTACCCATACTATGTCTGCTCATGCCGATAAAAAGCGGCGAGTTTGGATTATTACGACTTGGATGATTTGACAACCATTCTTTGATATAGGGAATGGATTGAATTAGCGGTATATGCCTACTTCCGGTTTTTCCATTGACTAGTACTTCCGCGTACTGCCTGTTTCCTGAAGCCTTGAATATGACATCTTTTATTTTTAGACTCAATATCTCATGAGGGCGCGCTGATAAATCTCTAGCCATAGTGTGATAACATCTATCACGCTTGTTTGTAACCCATTTCAAAAATAATAGATCATCCTCCTGAGTCCACAGATCAGAGGGCTTGTAACAACTAATCTCTTTTCTGCGCAATTGAGGAATGCCCATTATACATTCAGGCCTGTTTTCTTGTGAAGATAATTCGTTTCTTTTCTTAGGATTAGTGATATTAGGATAGTATAACCATTTGAAAAACCTGAATAATATTATACATCTTATATTATAACTGCCAATCCATTTGTGTAATGGATCTTCATTTTCAGGCTTGCGATTTTTGTCTAGACAGGAAAGAAGATCATCCCGTGTCATACCAATAAATTTTTTGTCAAGTCCAACTGCTCTTGATAATTCCGAAAGAAACTGAATTGTATATCTAACATAGTTATATCTTGGATTAATTTCTCTTTTCATTGCAATAATATATTCACATACTATCACGGCATTTTCTATTGATAGTCTGTTTCTGTCTCTAAGGATTAATTCGGGTAATTTTCCTGTAAAGCCTTCTGTTGTTAGAAGTATTTTCCTTGCCAGTATTTCATCATTTATTGCCACTGATTCTCTTATCGTTACTGTGCCAGCTGCTGACTTATTTTTAATATCTATAGTCTTGTCGTTTACCTTGCTGACCACATTGATTTAATAAACTAGAATATTAATAATCCTTTGTATGAGAGAGTATTATTGTTGTATAATCCAAGCTCTGGCGCTCAAAAACTATACGGATGAAAGCACTTCCTCGTTTCATATCTATTCCTCTAACAATTATGATGTACTTGCTCGAGCTTTTTCAAGTTCATATCAATTTAACATACATTATTCAATATTTTTGGAGAGGCTATTCGACGTACCTTGATACTCGTTCAATAATAGGCAACGCCTCGGGATCATCGGAAGAACCTATCTAAAGTTGATCAGACATGGATTGTAAAATCTGGTAAAATCTTTGGAAAAACTCAGGGGAAAAAATAAGAAATCTCTCGTATACCGTTAGTTATAATTGAGATTTGATCAAAATAACAGGTTTAGGGAAATTATATCAATACTTTGAATATATGTTTTCAGCATAGAATAATAACTATGCAGAACATAGAAGAGATATATTTTACCGTACTCCTTCACAAAAGATTTGTGAGTTAGAAACATATTCACCATTTCGTTATGATAAACCATCTTTACTTGACTCAAATGAAGAATGGCCAGATACATAGTCTTGGCAATGTAAAGAAAAATATAACCTCTCCTGTGATTGTAATTTATGCATCCATAAACAGACACTATATCTTAGATCTTCTACCTGGAATAGGTGTAGTACGGAATTTACTGTTTCAAGGACTGAATATCTATGCCCCAGATTGGGGAACTCCTTCAGTCTATGACAGAACATTAACTGTTGGCCACTTTGTAAATAGATATATCGACAGTTCTATCGATATCATAAGACGAATCACAAAATCTATTAGGGTCTCTGCTTGGCTATTGTTGAAGAGGCGATCTTATACTTATGTACTTTGCTTTACATCCTGAAAAAGTGAAAAGTCTAATAACTATTGCTACACCAGGAGATTTTGCTCTCTACAGCTCCTTTCTCTACGGACAAGGTCAATAAACGAAGAATGGATTTTAGATACTTGGGATTTTACCTGGCAGTCAGCTGAATTCAGCTTTTAATCTCAGAAGACCAATAGAATATGGTCATAAGTATTGCTCTCAACGATGTATTGACAGAGAGCCATGAAATAGATCAATTCGAATTTAAATCCGGACACGTGGTCTGATGATTGGAAAAAAGGTGCGCCAAGAACTATGGCCGAAGATGGCAGACTGGATAAAGAACACTCATAAACATTGGACTGCAGTGTGGCTAGTTTATTTTATTAAGTTATAGCTACTATTGTACTAGGGATACATACTCGGACATCTTGATCAAATAAAAATAAGTCAAATCCTAATCCGTGGAGGTAACATCTGCTCATATCAAATAAGAGTGCGGTATTACCAAACTAACTTGAAAGTCTAATCGTGTTAGGTTGAGATTATGCCTGAAATTAAATCCTATATAGATATGTTCGAATTTAGATATTTGTTCATAAATCATAGATATAATATTACTAATATCTTATATTTCCAGTTCTTCCCTGAAAATAAGGCAGAATTTTTTTTCCAAATTCTCGAATAAATTTCATCTCATCTGGACTTGTACTATGTACGTACACTCTAGTGAAACCGACAGCGAAATATTCCTCTATCGACTTGAAACAATCTTCAATTGACGTAGTTATTTCTATAGATTCCTTCAACATTTTATTAGATACTTGCATGTTTGCGTTTTGTTCTAGTTTTCTAGGGTCGCTTATATTCGCATTAAACGCATTATCCAATAATGTGGCGCTCCAAAATTTTGAAGAATCACAAGCCTTTTCATAATCGTCCGAATAAGATATTTTGTATTCCGCAATCTTCTCCTTAGGTTTCCTATTCTTATCCATCACATTTGGATCATCTTTTATTGATCTTTCAAAAACATCGATAATATTCCGTGAGTCCTTTGCTTTCAAAAATGTTATCATACCATCAGAGTACTCGGCTGCTGCCTTTGCAGATTTGGGTCCTGCTGCAGCAATAAAGATTGGTATATGACTCACTGGCGGAGAGTACAGTTTGGCATTACGAATCAAAAAATAGTCGCCTTTAAAGTGTACAAAGCCCTCTGTTTTGTTTGATTTATTATGGTTATTTATTTCAGGATACCAAAGTTTGTCAATAATCTGTGCCGCTTCAATTACCTTGCCTAGTCTAACCTTTTGACTTGGCCAATCAAATCCTAGAGGTACCTCATTCATAGATTCGCCAGTACCCATTCCCAATCCTATTCTACCAGGATATAAAATATCAAGTGAAGCAAAGGCCTGCGCTATTATTGCAGGATGATATCTGTACACTGGAGCCGTAACACCCGTAACAAATTGCATGCTTTTTGTCCTTTCTGCGGCTGCAGCAATCCATACCCAGACAAAGTTACCATGTGCATAGTCGTGCCACCAAGGATGAAAGTGATCACTTGTCATAGTTGTTTTGAAGCCATACCTTTCAGCTTCGGTCACAAACCTTAACAAATCATGCATGGAATATTGTTCATGGGCGGCCCAATAGCCTAGCGATTTATCATTAGAACCTTGGATAGGTGCTCTGGGATCTGGAGACAATAGTCATCTGACACTCTTATAATCTAAGGGTTGAAAAGTGTTGTTACGAGAATATATAATTCCGTAGATTATTGCTGTACATAAGGAAAACTATCCTACTAATTTTGGTTTTTCGAACCCCATTCTGACAATTACTGGGTTTCTATCTTAGCTGTTCCTTTTGTTCTGTGGTCAATCCTTTCTGTCTTGCGAGTATGTATACCGTTATCCCAATGTATATGAATTGAAATATCTCCGTTGCTATTCCGAGAGCATTAACTGATAATGCTCGACCGCTTCTAATTGGAGTTGAAGTTCTGGTTATAAAGTACATCGCTATCAGAATTATAGTTCCACCTATTCCAACATAATACCACATTTTTCCCCATCGCCGAGCCATAGGCCATACCCAGAATATTTGTAATATTCCAGATATTATAAAAAATATGGTCGAGAGTGATGCTCCTTTGCTAATACCATTTGCAGCTAATACTAGATGTAGTATTCCCGCAATTGCAGTTGCCGCAGCTGCTGCATAATATGGTAAGCTCGGATGGAGATGCATTTTTTCTAGGATTAGGATCATCTTCAAACTATAAAAGGAGAACGTAAGTCATCGCTGTTGTTAATAACATGTAGTTATCTTCAAACTTTATTGTCATTGTTAATTCCTTTTTGTCCAAGATTGTTTCACATGATTGGTTTAGGATAGTCTATATGATAAAAATTAATATGTAGCGGAAATGGGACCATGTCAAGCTACCTGAATGCTTAATTGTCTTGTAAGGCTGGTCACCCGTGTATAATTAATATAGTGAAATCAATAATTATAGAAAGTTCGTGCTAGATCTAGATGGAGCTTCTATACTGGCTAATGTACAATGGATGTGAAATCTGACAGCGTCTAGTCAGCATATATACGATCCACACAAATCTGGCCGCATGATAGAATCATCGCGGAGCGCACACTACTCAAATCTGGCCGCGTACTATCAGGCTGCGTACGGCAACTATGTAACAGTTGGGCATCGGTGATTGCCGACAAAATCTACAAGGAGCTGCTAGAAGTGTGAAATTGCCGTGTACCGATGAGTCATGAAGGTTATCTGGCTTACTCCATAGTAATAGGTCAGTAGACTATGCCATGGGATGGATTGAATACCTTTATCTCATCATCACTAATTAGCAGCATTTCGGTTTTATACAAAGGTCCATTTAATGTATCTATTATGTTTAGCGTAAAGATCCACGACTAAATCATCTTTATAATTTACTCGTGTACATCGAGATTGCTGCCATAAGAATGTTGTTGACTACCTTAGTGAATCGCACCGTAATGTCTGATATCAGACACAGAATCTACGTACAGCGCGTTTTCAGATGACTTTAGGCTCTGGACGTAACCATTTCCTAAACCTTTGATACTATTATCTTTATGATGCTATTTTCATAATCTTTTTACACCGATTTTCAAAAGGAATTTAGCGGACCTGGCTTAGACTACCTTTATTATATAAAAAAAGTTATATATAAATAATAACTTTTCAAAAAAATAATGATTCAAATTATTAACTTACAGGTGATTAGGAATTAGTACCCTACAACCTCAAAAACTGAAAATCATCATTACCGAGGAAAACCCTGATATTCAAATTCTTCTGGCAGGAACTATTGCACTCAAAGGTCATCAAGTATTTAAAGCATTCAATGCAGAGCAATGCCTGAAAAAAATTGCGGAATTAAATAATCAAGTCGATGTCGTAGTGATGGATGGAAAGACGGCATCTGATAGGGGAGTGATGTTGATCATAAAAATTAAACGTTTGAATCCAGAAATCAAAATATTTGCCATAGCAGATGATGAAAACGACAAAACTAGGATATTGGAATATGGTGCAGAGGAGTTTGCAATCAAGCCCATCAGCGCGGAAACGATTGTGGACAAACTTAATAGTATCTTTCTGAAAGAGCGACAAATATCAAAGTAAGAATTCATACGATACGTGTTGCCCTTAATAGGATGTTTGCTTAGTAATTTGTGCATAAGGTGTTTCCAGATTTATTATCTTGAATATTGAACTACACATTTGAATATGTTTCTGAATTGAATTCAGCAAGATCCATGTAATATTTGCTCGTCAATTCCTTTCACGCTGTTTTTATCTAATTTTTTAATATACTTGAAGCTATAGTCATTGCATTGGTAATTGAGGGTTGTCTAGTATCAATTGTAATGTGTTCCATCTTAATTGGTTGGTATATGTCTTTCATCCGTTTATATACAGAAATGTCTGCATCAGAATAGTCGTTTCTTCGGTTTCTCAAACGAGAGATTATAATGTCCTCTGGACAGGTGCATTCAACTACACACATTAGTTCTGGTAATATATTTAGGTTATTAATCAATTGTTTGCGTGAGTATTCTGTATTAAAAGTCGCATCAAGTATACAATTCACATTCGCATCGTGGAGATATCTTGCCAGTAATGTTAAAATGTCATAAATCAACCTTCGTTCAAATCTTGTATAGGTTGGTCTTGGGAAAATCTCTTTCCTTATTTTATCAGTAGATAAAACAACAGCGTTAATTAAACGGGCAAGGTCCTTTGAAATCGTAGATTTCCCAACTCCTGGCAGCCCACAGATAATGACTACAATGCTCATGTGATGACGCCAATAATAAATCAATCTCGATCGCTTAATTACGTTTTTGTTATTATCTGAGTGGCCGTGGACTGAATTTACAAACCACAATATGCTATTTCATTAATCATTTACTCAGATTAAACGAATCAAGACAAGCCTTCCCAAGTAGGTTTTTTTAGATATATCATATACGTATCAATAATCAACCAAATGCAACATGCAAATCTGAAAAAGATAGATTTTTGATTCAGCGCAATGAATTATGATTCTACAAATGATGTAATACTACAAAGAGCATAGCCATACAATGATAACAACAACATGGAATGAGAATACTGACGTTTAATTTAAAATCTGAAACTATATTTTTAACAAATAGCGGTGATTAAAAGAATCTATTACTAATCTGCTAGCTGTACATATTCCGTAACTGCTAGGTGCAGGTCAGGTACAAGACCGTGTACGCTGATAAGACCAGATCGTTAGTATATTAATGATAATTAGACCAACAGGCGTATATTATACTATGCGAATATACTTGAATAATATCCAATTTAATAACCATTTTTTTCATATTCAGGTGCTTAAGACGTCCTTTTGTAAAAAATAAGATCTTTATATATCTTAAAAAGCAATTATTTAATGAAAGATTTATGGTTAATTGGTCTTATCTGACAGAAACAAAAAAAGAGGTTAAAGCTAGCGATCAAAAGTCATGTGGGAACGTAATGGCCGAGTACGAGGATAACTTAGTAATAATAGAGGGTTCAGTTATAAAATCCCATGAATATATTGTTCCCAAATCAGTCGTAGACTATTATGATGACAAGAATATTTACTTGAATATATCTAGAGATGCGCTTCTAGAATTTGATGTCTAACTTAACAACAAAATAATTCGAGATATAGTATTTGGTATTAGTAGCAATGTTTCGTTTACGATAACAATTCTATATCTGTTTATTAGATTCTGTGTTGCATCTACGTAACCTGTATAGTTGGTTCTAGGTATTCAAGAACATATTTAAGAATATAGTGTAAAATGTTGTTTATATAGCTAGGTCTAATGTTGTATATAGCTATGTCTATTACATATCGTCAAGTTAAATTAACTTTATTTGCCGGTGATTCGACCCATAGTTACAGTTATCTTGGCTCTGGGATGATAATGGATGTATTTGCGAGCTGGCAAAAGATCTGAACAGATGATGTTGATTGCTCGCAATTATATGATAGAAATTGTGCTTTTCCCAGCATCTGCGATTTCTATATTCAATATTATATTTAGAGAATACACTATATGATAATAATTAAGTTTTATTCAATTAGTAATACAATAGTAATTTAAAATCTGGACTATCATGGGAAGTACATATCAATCATTGGATTATGCGTACTGTGCGCCACGAACTGCTGTGAGCCAATCAATGTAGAAATATCCAATGCTCTGACGGTAAAAATCATTTTGATTAGGGTGTTACTCTTTTCCTTTAATTTCGGCAATCAGGGCACTCTGTGGATATATCTTTTCTATATGCTTAGGAACTATAAGTAGAAGGACTCTGGACTTACTATGAAATTAGACTAAAGCGATGGTTGTCAATTATCATAATGGGGCAAATTATGCCTCAATCATGCAAAGGCATTTTATGGAAAAATCTCCGTGGTCGAATTCACCATTTCGATATCAACACGCATGAAGAACGATAAAAACCATCTTTGAAAAAATATGCCTTTCTAATTTCACATTCGAAATTGACGTATTTTTTATCATAATTGGCAAGAGTAGTTACGATTGGAAGTCCGGTATTCGCCTATTTTGTGATTTGACTCCGGTTGTGATTAGGCCAAGGTACATTTAAGAAACTAGGTGCATTTTCGCTTCATAGACGGTTCCAAGTTATTGTTTTATAATATTTATCATATTTTAAACAACGTTAGAATCATGGAAAACTAATATTATCGTCACTATTTCTCTGAATTTATTTACTATTTCACTATGCTACCGCTATTACAGTTCTAATGAAAAGGTAGTCAAGTAGCACAAAGTACAGCGAAAGTTGCAAAAATTTACTACCTTAATAATCTATATGATGTATAGTAATATGATGAGTAGTATTGCTAAGAAGGTTAAGGATACACTTGAAGATGTTAAAGATAAGGCAGTAGGTAGTTCCGAAAATACTCGAGAAAGGACAGAAGAATACACAGGGCAAAATCAAAGTGATCCTACCAGAGAATATGAATCAAAGGAACCAATGTCACCAGCCAAGATAAATGAGCATGAACCAACAGCAGTAAGCAGAGAGAATACACAGTCGTCGAGCCAGCCATCTTCTGCAGAAGATGCTAAAGAAAAACTGAGAAGAAGTGGGATGACGGAGGGAACTGCCGGTTCTACATAGCTGAAAAAGACCATCACGACAACAAATATTCAAAAGTTTGAACTGTAACTGGAGTTACATTCAGTTTTTTATTTTTTCAATCTTGAATGAATTGAAATGCTCGATTAGATAAACGTATTTATCGGATATGCAATAGCAGAATTTGAGTCAGCACTTACCTTCCATTTAATTGTTCTACAGAAATAATATTATATTGTGGACTCAATTCTAGTCCCTTCTCATTATCATTTTATCGCGATCGTAGGCATTTCGAAAACACAGCAGGTATAGGATAGGAGCTACATAAATTAATAGCATTCATTAAATTACTGGATCGGCGTGCTAAATTAGTTGTATCTAGTATAGAAATGATGCTTACCTATAATGCTAATTAATAATCAAAGCTAAATAAACAGCTAGATTATAGATGAGTATTAAAGATTCTGCAATTGCTAAATCAGTTGGAGGGCAAGAAGAAAAGGATAAAATCAACGCTGATACTGTTCTTATGCATGTTTTAGAGAAAGGCACTAAAATCTCAAAACGTGATGCAAACTATAAGGAATTAGATAATAAGTCAGAATCCGAAGAAAGTTGTGCAAAATGTAAATTTAATCTTGGGGATGAAAAAAAGTGTCACATTGTCGAAGGAGAAATTAATAATGAATATGGCATGTCCAAGTTCTTTTCTGCAAAAGGTGTTGGCATGTTGCCCGGTGATATTGTCTGGGATTATATAAAGAGAACAGGGAAGAAACTTCAATACGAGTCAGGAGATGTAATTGATAAAGGTGCCAACGGATTTCAATGTCAGGATTGTAAATATTTTTTATATTATAATAAGTGTTTACTTATTAATGGAAGCTTTCTACCTGATATGAGCTGTGGGTACATTGTAAAAATTGGAAATGGGACAGATTTATAATATAACATATGGCATAAGTTGCAATGGTGTTCTAATAATAGTAGAAATAGAGTATAATCAAAAACTGATTCTCTTAGAGTAAAATAAAAATTACTAGAAAACTTGCAATCATACTTTATATTACTGACTACGATAAACATTTTCAAATTTGAGAGCATATCCATTAGATCTTTGCTATTCAGTTTGCTTGTAACGTTCTCCTATTTTCAACGATTGTAATGACACCCCATTTATGTATCTGGTAATTATGTCCATAATGCGTATTTTGTTTCCTTTGATTGCCGTCCTTAGTTGACCTCAGTTTGGAGATAGGTTGCTTATATAATTAAAGCGAAAGACTAGATCGTTGTTAGGATAACTGTTCAATGCATTAGGATAACTGTTTAATGCATTAACTAATTTTGAAAGTATCTCATCATTTTCAGTGTGTAAATGTGAGGCCACCAAATTTAAATTTAAAACTAAATAATTAGGATTGAATAACCAGAAAATCACGTAGTCAAACACTGAAACTGATTAAGATTAAGATTGAGTATAGTATATTGCAGCAATTGGTTTCGCGATTTACCTACACGATTTCAAAAATATACTATTAAGTGATTACATACTCATCTAAATGCATGATATGCATAAGTAGTATAAAGACCAAATAGTACGCCTTGCAGTTTAACTGGTTTCAGAAAAAATCCAAATGTGTTTCTTGTGGAGAAAAATTCAAGACTGAAGAAGATCTTGAACAGCACAAACGATTAAGTCATAGATAAAATTAATCTAAGTCGAATCAATAATTGTGACTGTTTTATCTTTTATCTAATCAGACTAGAATTCTAGGTCAGTTGCTTGCTTTATATTGTTCTATTGGAGTTGCTGCTGCGATTGATATTGCTGAGTTTAATCTTTCGAAAAGCCTCTCTATTGGTCAGTGTGCATATCGCTATAATTCAAATTGAAGGTTTATAACCAATTAAAACAAACGATCTCTGTCTTATTTATAATAAGAGAAAATCTTATAATATTTATTACTACATATCTGAAATTAATAACATTGTCAAAATTTCTATGAATAGATGCTATATTGCTAGTTAGGTATATTTGATTAAATATTGTTAACGTAGTATGTTCCAGAATAGAGAAACTCGGTTTTGAAAAAGTGTTATCTTAATATTTATTGTATAATTTGATATCTAATTGCTAAATACTATTAAGCTTATGGTGGTGTCATGGTATTAGGAATGTTATGGACTATTATTTTGATTGTAGTAGCTATAATCGTCATTATACTGTTACTAAAGGTAGTTTTTGCAATAATAGCAATAGGTCCTGTAATAATCGAACAACAACAGCATGAACTGCACAACATATCTTATTTGTTAACGCAAATTCCAATAAGATTGTAAAAAAACAATACGAAATTAAAATCATCGTAATTGAGGATTTTAATATATTCACTGCTGACGAGACTAAAGAGGATATTACAAAGGGTAAGTTAATAATAAAGAATGCAAAATTCCAACAACCCAAAGTGTTTTTATCTCCTTCTTAGCATATCAGTCCCTCCACATCCTAGGCGCTACATGAACTGGGCTTTGAGCTATTAGATTCTATGAATCAGATTGAACTTATACAGAGATACTGCAATAGTGACACAACAAGTAATGAATTGGGAAGTATCTGGTGATTCACAACTAAATAAACCTACAATTAAACATAATCGATAGATCTCAAAAAAATAATGAGAGGATTTGAGCCATCATTATAGTGTCTTGCACTACATTCACCACATGATCCTCCTGAAGCCTTAGATAACAACTCAAAATGATAGAAGGGAGGGGGGGTGAATAATAAAGCAGATTATAGTTTTTTAAAACATAAGATGATTTGACAATAGAAAATCTGTGAATTGTAACCAATCTGACACTATGGTTCATACTCATTATGAAACCTTAAATTAGTAAACCTTCCGTTAACTAGCTCTTTGTATGTAAGCGGAGAAAAATAAGTTTGAAAGCAATTCTTGCACTACTAATAGGCAGCGGCTTCTTTTGCTAACTTGATACACAACTTGAGATGTCTTTGTTCTTGTTTTAGAATCGAAGATATCGTATTTGGTAATTGTTTGCTATTAAACTTTACTTTTTTTGCTAAGGCAGCAAGGACCTCGTAGTGAGTTACCTCACCGCCTTCAGCAAGGCATAAGAATTCTATTGCTTCAGATGAATCAGGATCGTCTCCTAAGTATGTATTCATCATTTCCGTAGCTTTTAGTTCCGTTTCTTGAGCTGCTTCGTTTATAGTTGCAGAATCAAGTGACCCTGATAATTTCTGAACTATTTGTTCTAGCTTCGATTGATGATTTCCAGCTTCCTTCTGCATATTCTTTAGCTTTGATAACATTCCCCTTTTATCCAATAATCCTTTTGAGGATAGTTCTTGCACTGCCTTTTGTGCAGCAATTTCTAAGCCCAGACATTCCCCTATCTTTTGCTCTAATTTTTCTTTTTTATCATTTAGTTTAGACATGATTGAATGGATATACATTATACATATTAGAGATATCTATTAA
>JARBAU010000222.1 GCA_029237525.1 Nitrososphaerales archaeon
TAGTATACTTGATAGCATTGCATTGCTCTACTACTCTTTTGACAATTTCGTCAGGATCATACAACACCTCAGTCTTTTCAGAAAGGAGGGTATGGGTAAAATAGTTAGCATCATCCAAAGAAATTTGTCTGCATACATTTATGCAGGTGACTATTAATTGTAGCTAAACTTAGTTAATCCACCATAGTATTATCTCTGAAAGTTAATTGAACCTCTCGTCTTAAACCATCGCGTAAACTGTTTACGTGATTATTGTTCCGATTATGTATCGTACAAGTACCCGCGCCGACTACTCGAGCAAGAAAATATTCTGGGGCTGATCATCGCTGCTGTTATATCAACCTGATGCCAAATCCTGTCTAGTAGTCAGAATAATAATCATATTAGTTTTCATATGCTATGTTTGCATCTAGATGCATTACTAGATCATGCCCGGTGTATAGCATCTAATTTTTATCGCGGCCCCAGACCCCTCTTTATGCTGAATGTCACTTAATCATCTGATCCAGCTGCGGCTGCTGCTGCTGCACTACCACCTGCTGCGGCTGCGGCTGCTGCGCTATCTCCAGCTGCGGCTGCGGCTGCTGCGCTATCTCCAGCTGCGGCTGCGGCTGCTGCACTACCACCATTATAATGATTATTGTGATAATGACCGTAATTATAGTAGCCTTTATGTGCGAACGCGGACTGCTGATCTGACATTGAAGTCGTAACTAGCAATAGAGAAATTGTCGCTATTACTGTTCCTGAAATAATATGAATCCTATTCATATATACAGAATGTATAATAGATAGTGATATTCCAAGATTATGAATATAAATTACAAACTCTTGATCGGTAATTATTGTCTATAAGATAATAATAGTTGTTGTCAGAACGGATTTAGCATCCGGTGCGACTACAATCCTAACCTATCTCAAGAATAATTGGCTTATTATGAGTCCTGTTTAATGCAACGTCGGCTTGAAAGTATCAGGATATTCAGAATAGATAAGGATGATATATTCAATGCAGTAAAAAATAGCAACCACTGGCTATCCAACATACTACTTTTTATGGATAGTAGAAGAATGGACAATTGCATAAGTATGATGCATTATTTGTACTATCCCATCAACCCATTGTATTACCACTATGCCAAATGCTGAACCAACATATGCTGAATCTATACCCATTGATTTAATTCTAATGAGTAGAAAGATGGATTGAAATTGTCAATTTTACTTTATGCCTTTCTCAATCGGTGCTTCAAGTTCTTTTGTATGAAATGTGTTATTATAACACATACGGGGAAATATGACTATAAAATGGAGAGATTTTACATCTTTGTTCAAATAATTAGATATTGTTAGCTTAATGTTCAGATTGTTGAATTAATGGCAATATGATTATACCGGCAAGACCAATGGTAATGGCAATACTGGCTTAACATAGTAGACTGGAATCTTTTGTCTCAACAATTGTAAAAGATGATATAATTGCGGGTGTTGATGGTATTTATTACCATTTAATACCAATGTTTATATATGGATTCGCACTAGTTGTAATTATGTCATCATCTGATGGAAAAACATCAAAAGATAGAGTAACAAAAGATACAACAGCAGCTGCAGTCAGTACAACTCTTTTCGACGTGGCTAACGAAAACTTCACAAAATTGATTAATGAATCTGCAAAGGTTCAGCCAGAGTATGCGCAAGCAATTTCCAATTTGCAACAAGAATATATTGAAGCATCTCGGAATGCAATTCAGACAACAACTTCAGTTCAAAAACAGTTTGCGAACAACAACAGCAATTTCAATAACCTGATCGTCTCTGACACAGCAACTCCATACATTCAGGGATTAGTAAAACAATCAAATGATTCTACAAACAATATCATAAGAATGGCCGATATTAATCATCAACTAACACTAAATGTGTTAAATGCATTGAGAGAGAATGTGAAAAACTATAGTAGAACAATCGAAGCTAGTGCTGAATTTAACTCAAATTTAGCCAAAGCTTGGGCATCATCATATTCATCAATCCAGCACCAATTTACTAAAGGACAATAGTCAATAATATGTAAGGACATTAGTGTCCTAGAACAGTCGGATATATTTGAAAGTTAGTAAATTGGGAATATAGTAGTCACTAAAAATTTGGAAATCAGAGGTTTAGTGATTAAGACGTCTTAGACCAGTAGCTTTCTCTTTTCTTTTTTACCAAAATTACTAAATTACATTAAGCAGAGTTTCAGGATTCTATAGTTAAGCAGTATAGTTAAAAATTAAAAGTAGCTATCTTAATTTAATAGCAAGCTAGCCCGATTATCCAATACAAATGAGTAATACTAAGCCATGCGTACATAACTGCTAGTCTGCCGCAGATCAGGTCTCGATCCTATGAATTAAGAATATTATTTAAATGAGCATACTATATGCAGAGGGTAAGGAATACGTTTTGAAGAGGCAATAATGGTGATTGACACTAACGAGTGAGCAAAATTTATGCTTTCTAGTGATATACTATAATATAGGAGATATATCCTGTCAGTTTATTTATTTTGACATCTACTAAGATTGGAGCCAATTCAATACATTACTTGTTCGTTTATGTGTTAAAAATTATGAACAGAACAGAATATAACAAGTACTGCGCCTCATAAGATAGCGCTTTTGGTTAGACAGGAAAAGAGAGAAACAAGAAAAAGCAAATAGGCATCAAATGGATGTAAAATTTAAGCGGCTATTTGCTTGCTTGATTGTCCTCCAGAGCGTCACTATATGAGACTGCTTTTTCAGTTCCCCACCGCTCGTGGGGCTAGGAAATATTTAATATTCTTAATTTAAGGGATTCATTTACCTTTTGGTAGTACGTTTGTTATTAGATAATCGGAATTAATTATGGTATATGATACAATCTTCTGGCCCCATCAACGATGGTTCAATGGCTAAAGCAATTACGTATTACTAGTATGCTCAGACGCATTTAGTGTCCACAAGAGTTACAAGTCACGAACTGAATTCTGCACATATGCTTAGAACCCTTTTGAAGATTCTAATTCTATCTAGATCTCGTAAGTTGTTATTGTTAGGTCTTCTTGATACTATATTCATGGAAGAATTTGGAATTAGCAAGAAATAAAATTGTAATGTTGAACGTCATTTTTATGGCTGAAATAAAGATTCATTTGCATGGTCATCAAGAATCGTTCTTTTTCTCATGTTCTGAATCCATTAATCTCAAAGAGATGTAGTCAGTGGTTTTTTTATCCAAAATAGTATAATGAGCATCAGATATCTTTCCATTTCTAAACAACCGGAGTATTTCTTTTCTTATCTGTTCTAATCTAACAATATATTCTTGCTTATTAAAACTCTCATCTTGAAAGAAAACATCGTAAATACTTTCTATCTTATTCAAATATATGTTCAAGAAACGTTTTTGTCTATTTTTGTTATACCAACCTATAAAGACAGGTATTGAGCCAATAATAGCTAGTCCTATTAAAAGATAGGTTTCGGGGGGAAGAGTTGGCTCAAAATTAGCGGACAACGTAGTTCCAAACTGCGAGATTTGAACTCCCAAAGGATTGCTTAGACTATTAGTCAGGCCAGACCAGGAATCAAAGCTATATCCATGATGAGGATTTGCCACGCATTGTAGTAACTCCCCTTTTGAATATAGATTAGAATTAGTACCGAGATTCTTTACGCCATTGCACACGATTTCACCAGCATTTGGGGGATTAGTATTGAAATTTAATTTCACTAACACTGCATCCTTTTTGCCATCTATAACTGAAACCGTATTAGAAGCCGTATTTGTAACATATATTTTGTTGGTAGCCGGGTTAGCAGCAACAAAACTTGCGATTAAAGGAAATTTCACATTTACTGGTACATCTGCAGGCGAAGCATTATCTGTAACGGTTGATTTTATAAATGGGTCGATAGTCCTAGAGGGGTTATTATTATATATTTGATCCTTTGAACTATCTATTACAGATACAGTATTGTCTCCATTCGTAACATAAATCCTGTTTGAAGTGGGATTAACCGTTATACCCACTGGATTAGATCCAACCTTAATTTTGTTAGTCACACTGTTGGTTTTAAGATCTATCACAAACACAGTATTAGAGGCATAGTCAGTAACATATGCTTTATTCGTAGAAACATTAATCGCGATTCCTGCAGGGGCAACAATACCATTAATCTTTTCTAGTATTGTTCCTCCTCTAATAATATTACTATTGTTATTCAAATTATTCTTTGAATTTTTTAGTATAGAAATACTGCCATCCCCCAAGTCAGTAACATATGTATTATTTGTTTCGGGATTAACAGCGATTGCGTATGGTATGCGGCCGACTTTTATCGTAGAAGAAACATTATTTGTAATACCGTCTATGACAGACACAGTTCCAGATTCAATGTTGGTAACATAGGCTAGACTTGAAGAAGGATTGACGGCTACATCTATTGGACTTTTGCCAACTTGAACATCTGCCATCTTAAGATTTGTTGAGCCATCTATTACAGATACAGTATTTGACCCTCTATTAGCTACGTAGATTCTATTATTCAGCGGGTTGACATCTATGCCATATGGAAAGCTGCCTACTCTGATAGTTGCCTGAACTTTATCTGTGCTTTCATCTATGATGGATACTGTATTTGAAAATTCATTTGAAACATAGATTTTGCTAGTAGCAGGATTAATTGCAATTCCCACCGGATAGCTATCTACTTTTATTCCAGAATTCATGCCTTCATTTTTATTGCCATTAGTACTATTGATATAATTTGCAGTATTGAAAGCGAAAACCTGCGAAGTTCTAGACGCATATCCAAAACAAGACTGAACTACAAATATCACCAAAATTACAGTTGTCAAGAAAGCAATCCTTCTAGAGATTGACTTTATAGAAAAAATATCCCGGAGATCAGGATTCAATTGCACAATATTGAAGATATATACTAATCATATTTAATTGAGTGCATTTCTTTGTAATACGTAGATAACGATGTATAAATCGAAGATAATCTATGATATACTATATATAAATAAAAGTTAGAATATATATATCAGAGTGATATTACATGTATTGGTGTTTGTATGTGCAAAGACCAATTTACGTGATAGGCTCATTTGCGGCATTATTCATAATAGTGGTATTAAACCATCAGTCTAGAGTGAATGTTCTGGCATACTCTCAAGATGGTAACACTAACTATAGCAAGTCACATAGCATAACCTTTTATGATGTATTCAGCGATTTAAGTCGAAACTTTACGGGGACAGTTGACAAATTCAAGCATAATAGCGATAATAATGATAATAATAAATTACCACAAGATTCAGGAGGGACGAGACATTAAATCACTGTAATGTCATTAGACTAAACATTACGGCTATGTGTTGTTTAGTTTGTTCTTTGAAGGGTTATTAACTACTCTTATTCAATCTTAGTGCTATGCATTACCATAATGTTATTAAATTACAA
>JARBAU010000223.1 GCA_029237525.1 Nitrososphaerales archaeon
CTTCGCGGTTAACTAGTCGTTTAGGCATCTTTAGGCACCGCACGCATCTTGATGAAAATAGGTAGTTTTTCTTCTATTGCATCATCAAATATTTTATTATGATATTCCTGAAGCTCTTTTCTGATCCTGGTTACTCCATTTAGATCTTTTGTGTACATTCGGAACAAGGCGTTTTGGCCATCTTCCCATGCAACTTCAAATTTCTCACCAGTGTATTCACTAGGAGAATCAGTTCCGAAGTGCCACATAATTACAGTCCAAGATTCATGATCCGGAATAAATGACAATGACAGGGGCGCGCATTCTATATATCGTAACAATCGTTCCTCTACACGAGTTAATGCATTCGATAATCGCATCAGGCGTTTTACATCTACAGCTACAGGATGTAGTGAACATCCAACTATGACACTAACAGTATCTGTGTGGTGAATAGTAGTCTTAATGGTAAGGTCATGTGTTACAATAGGTTCAAGAGAGATATCCTTGCTGATGTCATTCTGTCTTAATTCTGGATGATTAGCTGAGATGACAGTCCAGATATTATCAACTCTAAACCTAAAGCGTATGTCATGTAAGGCGTGTTTGTCAGCTGGCAGACTGTCGATAAATGACACTGATGACACTGATGACACAGAAGGGACCACCATACGGTGGTCTGTCATCCCCATCTTAGGTTTAATAAAACTAATTCCTTTAAGGCTGTAAAATGCGGGACCTGAATAGTATTCTAGTTGTGCGTAACCGTTTCTTACATATTGTGAAATCTTGTTTCTAAACGTCCCGTGCGTCATTTTATATCTTATTCCATCTACCTCAAAATCAAGAAGATCAATGAAACAGAACGGCCTCTCTTCTATTCGTACTATTCTTCGTATGTATGTTTTCATCGGAAGGTCTAATTTTGCTTTACCCATTAATTCATCGCCCAGATGCTAAGCACTATTGCCTGTCATTGTCATTCAGTTTGCTCATTCTAGTCCATCAGCATCTACTATTTGAATCTCAGTTAGCTCTTTCCTAGCGAGATCGAACTTAGCAGTGAATAATACCTCCGCAACCATTGAGTTCCTTCTATACAGCGAACTCATATTGTGTCGAAGTTCTTCAAATGAAATTTCGAATTGAACATCAATGAATCTATCATCATTCTCATTTGATTTTAGCTCTAAATCATACCATACTGAGGTCTTGCAATTTTTGTTTCAGACTCCTTAATCTCATCTTGTTCTAGGATCTGTGAGTTTGAACTAGTAGGTGATGAAGATTCATCTGTTTCATTCAGTTGAATGTCCGGAGGGCCGTCATGAACACATTCAGTTCCAAAATTAGATCTTGAATTTACGTCATCATCATTATTCGAACCTGAATTTGTAACATCTGTTGATTCAATTACTGTGCTCCCATCTGCCTGAACTAACAATTCTGGCGTGTCCTGCTTTATCTCTTCAGAGATCGACGTATTGTCGATCTTCTTTTTTGGTCTAGTCTTGCGTTTCCATTTATTTGGACAATATCTTTCAATATCTCTAATGGAAATAAGTTTTTGTGTTATTTCCTCACGTAAAGCATTCTTGATTTCTTCACAGATACTCTCATTGTCTGAAACTGTGCGCTCAAAGGCTTGACCTAATCTTATGATTAGATCCTTTCTTTTAGCTAGGAATATTTTGAATTCTTTTTTAATTTCTTTAATTATTTCGTCTAGAACTAGGCTGCTGTCTGGATCGATTGGTTCCAATGTTATTACCTCTTTTGTTATTTGTCTTTATCCTGGAATTTGGCGATACAGCCATCGCAGACAAATAGAGTAATTGCTCCCATATTACCAACTTTTATTGCAATCCTTTCTGTAGCTTTTTTAAAGCAATCTGTTGCTTCACATACCTGCCTTAATTCGTCAATCATATGGCCTCACCCTTTATAGAATTACTACCTAATTCACTAACATATGATGGCAAGTTTATTTGTACATAATGCTGAAAAGCATTTTTTATGTCTATTAGCTGATTGATTAAATCATCATAGGTCTGCCCCTTGATACCCAAGTGCTTCAATCGCTCCCTTGTTGTGTTCTTGATGAAAATTGTACTCTTCATTACAAAGATACATAAGCATATACAATAGTTATAGATACCTGTATATACTAGTATACTGGTCTTTATACTAATCAAGATGGAAGATAGCCAAAGACGCAGGCTAATCACTGAATACATATACAATAACCCAGATTGCAATAAGGAAAGTGTTGTAAAGGCTATTTCTGGAAAACTTTCTAGAGTCCCAGTTCTTAAGATGATTGATGAATTATGCGAAGACACTATAGTTAGGGTAAAAAAGAGAAAATCAAAATAGTAGAGATCATAGATTGGTCATCAATACAGGGAGTATACTGTTTACGGTATCCAAGGATTTAGATGATTTCGAAAAAGCATTTAGTGTTCTACTAAAAAAAATTAGTAAAAAATTTGATGAGTTATATCTTAAGAATAAAAAGGATTCACTAGACGCAACACAGATGCAACCGATATTAAATTTGCTATTAGAGTGCTTTCATATCTTTTACGAAATAGTCGATTCCTATCTGGTTCGTAGCGTATTGCAATGGTCAAAAATCATAGGAGATCGAGAATTTAAGAAACAGATCTATTCTACAGTATTTACTAAAATTGCAGATATACATCTACGTATGTCAGAGACTCTGAGTTCTACAAAAGCTGGCTATTTGGCATCAGTTGCGGAATTCTCCTTTCAACGAAAAATATATTCTACTGAAAATCTTATACGTCATTTTGATAGCTTTGTAAATGGCGGCATGGAAAACGAAATTAATGACGTCCTTGATAGCATGTGGAATATCAATGACGACTTCAAACAGTTAGCATATCCGGAACCAGGATTATATGGATGGAAGTTTGACTATGGTGTGGATGGATGAAAAAAACTCATTGAGCTGCAAAAACAAAATCCAGATCAAACTTACTATAGTGCTGTTAAGGCACAATTAGAAGGTTCATAGATAATAGAGCACAGCTAAGAATGTAGCATATTTGTTCTCGTGCTTTTATCTGTTAATACCTCTGGCTTAACATATGCCAGTTTAGGATTGTGCTGTATCAATGATACAATCTGATTATAATCGTTGATTAGTCTCCTCACGAATAGCTTGTAGATCCTGCTCATATTTTTCTTTCATGGCGCGCATTTCCCTATCCTTTTCAGACATTCTTGCCTCAATACCTTTTCCTCTAGCTTCCAATGCCACATAATCTAGGAATGTGAGATATTTCATGCATTTTGTAAGATACATCTCTCTTCTCTCCAACTCCTTTTTGGTATAATACACGCTGCCATTATAACACAAGAACCATTCACTATAATCTCCATTAGCCTAGTCAGAAATCACTATTTGGTATTCTTTTTCATCAATGCTTCCGGCTTAACCCTTGCTAATTTTGGATTGTGTTGTATCATTGTCAAAATCTGACTCATTTGATCGCGCATTCCCTTGATCTCTTCCGCATGTCTAATCTCCATAGTTTTAATTTCGTCATTCTTCTTAGTTAACTCATCAATCTTTTTATGCAGGCGATGTTCCTCGTTTATAGTTAGATCGTTGATTGCTGAGATATATCCAAGGGCTTTATCATTACCCTCCAATAATTCCATGTCGGAGGGTTTGAAGTACGATTTGGTTAAGCCTGATCTATGACCCATAACGTATTCACTATACAAGGGATTCATACCTGCATTAATACAGGCAGTCTTGAAGAACTTGCGAAAACCATGAGTCTGCATTAATTCTGTTCTCTGTCTGGATTCTCCAGATACTCTTACACCTGTAGAGTCTAGTAGTGCGTGAATCAGTGTTGCAACACCATACGTTGTAACAGCTCTAGGTACGTTTACCTCTGTTATAATATCATAGCTAACTCTGAATAACGGCGAATTAGGCTAGAGATTCTCACCATTACGCTGTCTCCATTCTAGATACTGGTCTATGTATTTGGCGCATTCTGGAGTACAAAATGTTGTATAGGACTCTTGCTCTTTTTTGTAGACATTAATTTTGTATAATCCATAGTTGTCGATCTTCTGTAAATCTCTTAGTCTTAAATGTGGGATTGCTCCACGTCTCAGACCAGCCGAACACATTACTAGAACGATGCATTTGTCCCTAAGTGGAGCGGCATCTACCAGTGTCTTTATCTGTTCGCGGCTATAAGGCTTGTCTTCAACTATGGTGTAGTGTTTTGCTTTGAATTTCTTTAGCTTCTTCCAGTTTATAATAACGTCATTCATTTCATAGAAATGGGTAATTGCGGCCAAGTAAGAAGAGACTGTAGCCGGTGATAGATTGCGCTTATGCCTTAGATTAATAATATAATCTCTTATCAAACCTTCTAAAACCTGCGGATTTATAGATAACATAGAGTTGTAATCTGTTATCTTACAGAATCCCATAAAGTATGAAAAATATTTATTATAAGTCTTGTAAAGCTGCTGTTTATACTGTTTATAAAGTTCTTGTATGCCTCGCTTTGTTCTTTCTGCTGTTCTTGTTCTTGCGGCTGGTTATATAAGCTCAAGCTAACATTTAGACACGTAACCAATATTTAATGATAGTATACCCTATAGACAACTATCTTTATAAATTATATATACTGTTCATCCCCTTAACTAACCAAGAAGGCCACACATCCAACTGAAAAAGATCGGTGTTCTCGTTCCATTCAAAATATTAGAGGCAAATCTGAATTCCTTGTTATAGGTAGGTATCACGAAAGTTGATAATTCTGAATTTGCATTTTTATAGTATACATCACAATTATAGAAATCTGGGAGTGATTTTATCATTAGAAGAGTTTTTTTACTTTAAATAATGTACACAAAAAGTTATACACGATGCCAAGATTATTTGAGGATGAGATAGAAACTAGCTTATGACTAAACAAGAAGGAGACAATGACAATGACAATGACAAAATTAACTCTACTAGCCCTTTAAAGCCTAAGGAACAACGACAGATAGTATTGAATTTGTACAATTCAGGTATTGAGCCTGATGTCATAGCCTATCAATTAGATATTAGTCAAGAAGAAGCTAACAGAATTATAAGAGAAGAAGATGAAGAAAAGAGGAAAGAATTGGAAATGAAGCAAAAAATATTAGACGATTCTCCTTCTATGGGTAATTCGTTTTATCTTGATGCAGTAGTTAACATTGATTTAGCCATCAAAAGTGCTCAAACTAGAATGTGGAAGGCATTAAGATCAGGGCCAGAGTTTAATATCTCTACTGGAGGAACAAATAAAGTCTTAAATCGGTTTTCTAAATCTAAGATTACTTTTGTAATTTTGCATATCGACCTAGTAGGTTCTACTCAATTATCCATGACACTTCCACTTGAAAGGCTTACAACTATAATTCAAACATTTAGTCAAGAAATGTCTATTATTGTAGAGTTGTATGGTGGACATGTCTTAAAGTATATAGGTGATGCAGTATTAGCATTTTTTGTAACAAAATTAGCAAATGAGGATTACAGCAATAATAACTACAATTATGATGAAGATAGTAACAACGACGAAGGTTTCCAAAATCAACAAGATAACGAAAGGTCAGAGTATTACTATTTACCATGTATTAATGCGATTAATTGTGCAAGATCTATGATCAAAGTAGTCAAAGAAGGTATTAATCCGATTCTTAATCAATTTGACTACTCAGATATAAGTGTGCGTATAGGAATAGACATAGGAGAAGTTGCAATAATCCAATATGGATGGGATATTCACACAATGGAAGAAGATGGAAAGGGAAAACAAATTATATTTAAAGAACCGCACTATGATATTTTAGGACATACTATCAATGTAGCAGCAAAAATGACAAGTCTGGCAAAGCCTAATGGTTTTACCATAGGCCAATCAGCATATAACATATTAGACGAAAAACAAAAATCGACTTTTGAGAGATTGGATGTTAGTCCTAATATTTGGAGTTATCTAAACGAAAAAACAGGGAAAATGTATCAGGTTTACAGTAGTACAGCATAATCAAAAAGTAATGATCTTTAGCAAACTTAATCGCATATCACTTCCATCTATATTTTACCTCATACATTCTGAAGCGTGGAGAATTAGATGTATATTTTACAATATACGTTCTTGTTTAGAGTTTACCATAAGATGATATATTTAGTATTGCATATAGGAGCGAGATTGCCTCGACCAGCGGGAATATTGGGAGTCACTCCTAGTACTACACTAGTACTACACTATACCTTAATTCTCTTCTCTCTCGTCTTTAAGTAATTTGTAAATTCTCTCAATTAATAGATCAAACTCAGTACTGTCTTCACAACTCGTATGCCTTCTTTCTGACAAATATCAATTTTAACTAGCACAGATCTAGCACAGATCCACACTAATTCTTCGAGACTTTGAGATTAATCATTCATTTTGTATCACATTTGTATCATTAGCAGTCGCACTTAGAACCTA
>JARBAU010000224.1 GCA_029237525.1 Nitrososphaerales archaeon
GGCCCCATTATATTTTTCGTAGCGGCCTCTCAAAGATTCTTTGTTTCTAGTCAAACACAACACTTTGTAATTATTGTTAGCCGTATGAGGAGAGAAATAAGTAGACAATAATTTGGATACGACTCGGCTACCAATAAAACCACTCGCGCCGGTTACTAATATCTTTACCATAGTTTTCTCTAAAGGTTGATCGATATCAGTATTATACATATCCACGTAATTTTGCATAATATATTTATCTATCTCCTATCAATCCAATTTCGTTACGTCAATGTGAACTGTGCTGTATGCAAAGTCATTTCTACTGGCAGATGACTTGAAAGGTTAAGAAGGACATCGTCCTGACTCAAATAAACCTCAATAAGATCTCCTCGTCCTATCTTTAATTCAGATCTCACAAAAATTTTATTTTTGTCGCTATCCGCGGACAATCTAAAATAAACTAGCGCTTCCTGTGACTCTTCCATATTTGTGAAATTTGAAGGAAGAACAATAATGTTATTACTTGCCTGCTGAATATTAATTGCATATGAATTATCATATGTAAAAGCTGTTCCATAAATATAGCTCTCACCCAGCTCCAAATTCAATATGAATTTACTTTCCTGTTCTAATGCCATGACTAGATAGAATGAGATATCATATATAAATAATGCCAACACGCGCTACATAGTGCTAACCATGTTATTTATAAAACTGCTAATAAAAAAAAGTTATGGGCGGTATTTAACCTAATGCTTAGCGATAAAATCTAAGCTATTTTAGCTTCACTGCCAACTCTGGATTGAGCTTTTTCTTGTCCAATTGTTGTCTTGCCAAAAGTGCAGTCACTAATGCTAATGCTCCTCCAGTTATGCTTGCCAGTCCTATTATTGCAGTACCATTAAATGCACCCGCAATTGTCACACCCAGTGTAACTATAGTTGGCTAGTTACTTATTTAGTATAGTGCCTAACCAGACCACATAGTGTACAACTCTTTAATATTATAAGACACAAAGGTCGTTGATATGACAAAAGTTGAATATCAAACACAAATCAACGCTTCAGTACAAAGAGTTTATGAATACTATACAAATCCAAATAATATACAAGAGGCATGGCCACACGATATAGTTAAAGAATCCGAAGATGTGTCAAATTCAAAAAATGAAGAAGGCTCAGAAATGAGAGTGAAGGGTCAATACATGGGAAAAGAAGAAGAAATGCGATTACAAGTAGTAGATAAAGAACAGAATAAAAGGCTTGTTACAAAACAAACTCAAGGGCCATTTAAAAGTTGGGAGAGTATACAGGAGTTTCAAGGAAATGGGACAAATACCACTCACATAAAGCATACAATTGATTTTGAGCTACCAACAACTGGTAAAATTGCAAACTTGTTATCAGGTAGCCAAGCAGATAATAAAATAAAAGAAGCACTTGAACAAGCAGCACAGACAGTAAAACAAAAGCTAGAATCTGGTGCAAGATGAAAAAAGGAAATAGGTGAGAATATACTTATGTCAACTAGCAGACATGAAGTAGGTCACTTTGAAATACCTGCAGATAATGTAGATGGTTTGAGGAGCTTTTATTCATCCCTATTTGGCTGGGAATTTGAAAAGGGACAAACACAAGGCTATTACATGATAAAAAATGCTGGCATTAGTGGAGCCCTGGTGCAAAAAGAAAGCCCCCAACAAGTATCAACCCAGTTTGTCAAAGTAGAATCAATTGAAGATTATATAAATAAAGCAAAGCAACTTGGGGCCAGAGTAGTGAAAGATCGGCAGGAAATATCAGATGGATATTATGCAGTCTTAGAAGATCCACAGAAAAATGCAATTGGAATATGGCAGGACAAGCAATAGTAGATAAAGAGTAGATATAATCTACTCTTTATTTGACAAAAAATTTATTCATTATTATATTCGATAAATCCATATCATATCTACAATAAACATGATAACGATAACAATAGCTTGTGCATATATTCAAATGAAGAGTAGATCTAGTGTGTATGTTGATTAGTAAGACATCTCGTTATGAAAATAGGGTATCCTTGTATCAATAATAGTATCCCTCGAAACACTGCTTCTACATTTAGATTAGTGTCTTATTCTGAAAGCAGAATGATTCAAACCATTAAAGATAATCTGATTCATTTAAATCAAATTCTAAAGTACAATGTCAAAAATGATTTGTTATTTTTCAGAATCAGCTCAGACCTAATTCCTTTTGCATCACATCCAATTTGTAAATTTGCTTGGCATAAGTTCTTTCAATATGAACTACAACGAATTGGCGATTATATTAAAAAATACAGTATTCGTATATCTATGCATCCTGATCAATTCGTTGTTCTCAACTCCCCTGATGAAAAGATAGTGCAAAATAGTATCCGTGAATTAAGATATCATTGTAAGCTCTTAGATGAAATTTGTCTTGACGACACAGCCAAGGTACAAATTCATGTAGGAGGAGTTTATGGAAATAAGTCTGAGGCTATAAATAGATTCATCAAAACATACAATAATGCACAATTAGTTGACCATTCTATTAAAGAGAGACTAGTTATAGAAAATGATGATCATCTTTATAGTCTCAAAGATTGTCTCTACATACATCAACAAACAGCCATCCCAATAGTTTTTGATAGCTTTCATCATGAGTGCTTTTATGGTATTAGTAAAGATGATGCAAAGATAGAAGGAGAAGAATCATTACGAGATACTCTTGTGAAAGCGATGTCTACATGGAATTATGACAAAGATGGTATCCCATTAGTTGACTTTAGCAATCAGGATAAGAGAAATATTAGCAATGAAGTTGATATTATATCAAGAAAGGGGAAACACGGATTAACAATTGATCGCACACTTTTTAAAAACTTTATCAAGCAAACTGAAGGCTTGGACTTCGATCTGATGCTAGAGATAAAAGATAAAGAAAAGAGTGCGTTAAAGGCATTAGACCTTCTGAGAAATAAAAATAATATGCAACCTAGTGAATATGTAACGACGTACCGTGTGCCTTCACAAGGTTAATTTTTCAGTAGTCTTGACATAAAATCATTTTGAACGAGTGAGTATATGATATGTCAGAGGGTCCAGAAGTAAAAATAACTGCAGAGAAGATTTGTAAAGCTATTTGTGGAAAGGCAATTGATAAGGTTTATTGCAAACCGAATGCTAACAGCGAATTTGCACAAAAGATTATTGGGTCTAATGTAAAGGCCATTGAAACGTATGGTAAAAACATGGTTATTGTATTTTCAAATGGAATGTATCTCCGCAATCATATACTAATGTGGGGAAAATGGCGCATATATAATAGACAGGAGTTTGAGGAAGGAAAGTCAAAACCTCCTCCTCGTCATATATTGAGATCTAAAATGTCGATGCCAACAATATCTACTATCGGAAATATAGTTAATAATCCAAAATGTGATAGTGATCTGACTGAGTATGAACAGGTAACAAGGAATATTCAAGGTGCCAAAGACACCAATAATGAGTTTGCTATTGAAGTTCGTAATGATTCTAGGGTAAGACTTGTGATATATACAAAGGATAAAGTAGCAGTGCAGTTTAATGGTCCTATACTCAAATTTTCGTTTGAAAATCCTGCAAATGCCGAACCTATCACAAAGTTAGGACCAGATCCACTGCGGTCAGACTTTGATATCAATGATCTTAAAAAAAGACTGAGTCAAAGGATAAACAATAATGGCACTGTTATGATTGCAGACTTGATGCTAGATCAAACAGTCGTAGCAGGAATTGGTAACAAATACAAATCAGAAATATTATTTCTATCTAAAATAAATCCGTTTGTGTACATCAATGACATTCCACCAAAAGCAATAAAAAAATTATTACAGCAAATTGCGTCGGTACTCAATATTGGATATATCAATGCAGGAATGACAAGAAGGGTTCATAAAACCATGAATAATGTAAATAGTAAAGACAATGGTAATAATAACAATAATAATAGATGGAGCGATAAGCATTGGGTCTTTAGAAGAGGCGGAAGGCCATGCTGGAAATGTGAGACCACAATCATTACTGATCAAAAAACGAGTTCTAGAGTTACATATTGGTGTCCTAAATGTCAACAATAACTTTCTTAGATACCCTATGAGATCGTGCTTTACTTCTTGGTTATTTAGGATTGGCACTAGTATAATAATTTGTCAATAGATTTTTAATGGTATAATGATTTACAGCTCTGACATGAATATAACAGTTCATCTAAAGAACTTACGCTGCATGATATTTCAAACATCGCTAGTGATACGCTTGACAAGATTCAGTCGTGTTTAAATGAAGCCAGTTCATGTATTAGGCGAAAATTAAATTGTAAGTCATATCTGGCGTCACTGTTCATGGCAGCAATTTTGGCATACTGGTTCTATCTGTAATCCCGTGTTGATCACATGAAAATATGGGATATTATCTTTTTCAAGATTTGTATATTCAATATGTATAGTTCGATATATACTATGTCGATCTATGGTAGGCAGGTTAAGTCAGTATAGTATGACCAGTGTCCCACATACTCAACGAGCACTAGTTTTTCAGGGCGGTGGCGCTCTTGGTGCGTTTCAAGCAGGCGCTTTCAAGGCATTATATGAAAAATTAAGAAGTGATGACGAGAATGACAGTAGTGCCAATAAGCCATTATTCGATATAATTGCAGGTACTTCTATTGGTGCCATAAATGCCGCAATTCTTGTTAGTTATGTTCTTGAGAACAAAACCTGGAAAGGCTCAGCAAAAAGACTTGAAGATTTTTGGAGGTATATATCAACGCCTACTCCAGAATTATCTGAAGCGTTAAAACAATGGAGAGCAGAAAAGGAAAAAGGAAATGCGTTAGTTGCATCAGAAGAAGCAGCCAGAAGATATTATTCAGTAAAGGAATTCCTTAAATCAGGAGTTGAAAGAATTTTCATACCTGTTTATCCGCCTAAAGATGATACGAAATTTTGCGACTCTCAAAATAAATGGCTTGCCTATAACAATGAGCCTCTAAGAAAAAGTATAGAAAAGTTTGCCAGATTTCCTATTTCTACTAGCTTTGAAAGAGGTGAGCCAAGATTACTAGTAGTCAGTACGGATGCAGCGGAAGGAACGACTGTAACATTTGACAGCTATGAAAAGGAACAAGGAATACGAGAAACAGAATATGGAGATTCCCTACATGGAAAATCCATAGTTATCAAGTATAACGAAGGTATTGGCATCAAACATCTGATTGCTAGCTCATGTATACCGGAATTCTATGTTTACGAAGATTTAGATGGGCGTAAGTTTTGGGATGGCGGATTACTAAGTAACACTCCAATTAATGAATTATTTAATGCTCACAAAAGCTTTTGGGAAAGGAAGATAGGTTCGGAAAACCTTGAGAAGTCCTTCAAGAAAATAAGAAGCAAAGAGCATATCTTTGATTATAACAACAACAATAACGAACAGGAGAAACTGCAAAGAATTCCGGATTTAGAACTGTATATAGTAAACTTATTCAGTCCCAAAGAGAGCTATAACGACACTTACGTAAAGGCTTTGCCTCTAGACCTTGATGGGGTTAAAGATCGGAATTTAGACATAAACCTTAGCGATGGATATGATTCAAAAGCAGATGGTCTTCTTTCAGATTATGTAAATTTAATTGAAAGGTTGATTAGTCTTGGAGATAATGACGAGTCAATAAAAGATAAGATTAATAGAATATTAGATGAATCTACACCAAGGCGATACTACACCGAAGAGTACAAGAAAAATATCGATATACTTAAGAATACATTTAAGATAGTTAAAGTAATTCAGATATATCGTAAAGATGATGATGATACTATTTCAGGAAAGCCTGCTGACTTTACATCTGAAACAATAAGCAAACTAATCCAACAAGGCTATCAGGATACACTAAGTAAATGATATAGAACTCCGTATATAGAGACTATAATACTAACTGTTGTTGTTAAAGCGGGTATAGATCTTATAACTATTGTGATGTTTATTGATAATTTTCCATCCAGACTGGATTATGATGTTGCTGCAGCTTAAAGACCTGATATCTAAAGATAGGATATTTATAGATACCAAATCCGCAGGACGATTTCTAAAGAAATGGTGTACTAGTAGTTATGAAAGTTAAAAAACTATCTGAATGTCAAAAGATGACTGCGGTATTATTAATCCGGACAGAATAAAAAGTCCGATAATGTTCGATGAGTTAACTTGTTGCAGTTACAGAATTATATGTTGGTTCACACTGTACTAACGGCTCATCATCACATGAATGCAGCGGTAATAGTAGCAATACCCCCAGGTGGACACACATCCTGTACAGCTGGCAAGAAAGGTACAAACCATCCCAACTGTGCAGGGACCTAAAAAGATAAGTTACGAGTACTAGTATCGTAACAATCTTTTTTTATTTTTGCAAGTAATCTTAAAAACCGAGCAATATCTATCCATTATACGTCTGGCCAATATAACCAGCGTACTACCTTTTTGGATAATTTACATAGAAAATGTTTGGTAGCAAATACACAGACTGTCAATAAGGCGTATGTCGGTGGTTACTACTGCACTGGTCTTCGTACCGATTTGAATAGCATTGTATAATGGGGAGCGCAATTGTTTGCAATCTTAATTATGAATAATGCGCATAAAAATGACAGCCAAAAAATATTACGCCGTTATCTGGTGCTGCAATACTAGCCATGCAGTACTAGACAAGACGGCGTCTATCTAGATTGTGACTCTAAATAAGACTGTAAATTAAGCTGTTTTTTAAAAATTAGGCTGTTTCTGTCAGACTGCTTATAAGCCAACGAGTCCAGCAAGAAATTAACCTTCTTGGGGATAAGACTTGACTTAAGGTAAGGCAGTGTGCATGTATTCTTCTAAATAGCGATAACGATATTTAGAAATTTCGGCTAAGCTTCAAAACATATGTAGAATAGGAATTGTCTAAATCAACTCACATCGCTAGATAAAAATTACAATATAGTAATGTGGCAACTCTACTCGTAATTACAATAGTACTGGCAGGATTTGCAGCTGCTCACTTGCTTCGCTTGGTGGAAATATAAAAGCACTTGTAAATGACACATTTACGAAACAGCCCGCAACCAGTAATGGCAGCAGTAGTAATAATACATTTATGACTAAACCTTTCAACATGCCATTAACGGGATAAATAAGGATAAATGAATAGATTAGTTATTTTGAGACGTGGATTTCAATGACAGAAAGAAAGCGCTATAGTCTTAAGATATCTGGAACTTTCGAGTGTGAGAATAGGGATCAAGGCATAGACCACTTATACAATGTCATAATAGGGCATGTCGATGGTTCGGGGATAACAAACCTCATTGTTGAAGAAGGAGAAATTAATGAAGAGAGATAATAATTAAATTATGATGACCACAATTCTTCCAATTGAAGTTTCTACGATACAACAAACAAACTACAGCAAATTTGCTATAACATCGCCGATAAACAACTGAACGAGAGCATTATTATTGATGCCATAAACAACAAAATCAGAACAGTCTATAATGACGATTATGGTTAGAACCTAATACATATTCAAGCAGCGTGTACATGAGGTTTAACACCTATCAATACGTAATAACGTCGTACCAAAAGGATTTTGGTCTGATTGGTATGTGGTCTTGACCAGCAGATTAACAGGTCAGTTATATGGACGCTTTAGCATACTGACTTGCTAATAAGGTCAAGATCACCTTCTTTATGTAAACCCTAGTCTTGTTTATTTAGTATTCAATCATATAAGACACAGATAAGACCATGCTTTCCGGTAGTAGGGTAAGAAAAATGCAAATCCATTAGTGCACCTTATCCTACAACCGTTTCTAGAGTATTAATAGACTGCTTGTAGAACTATAATCAGTCGCCTTAAATAATTTTGTTCAGGAATGAGATTTACAAAGATTATACAAGGTATGCCTTCACAAACTAATGGGGTATGCTCAAGCCCCCATTAGGATTTAGAATTCAAATCTAATGGCTTAACATAACTTGTTATTAGACTTCACCCATATTCTGATATTATCATACGATTATTGTTTTAAGATAGCTAAAAGAACACATTTATAATATATAATAAAAGTACGGTTTCATGTATGCATTCATAAAAGTGCACAATAATGACTTTCAACTCAACGATGTCTTCTATAATGATAGATTAGTAATGCAAATGGTAACAAGTTTAACATCAAGTAAATCTGCTTTAGGGAATCTGCGTTGTTATACAATAGAGGAGCTTTAAATATGAATATTGCTGAATCTGAATAACAGACCAACATTATTGCAAAAACATGTGGCTGCAAAGATAAAGGAACGAAGAAAATAACTTATTCTTTTATTGATACATATCATGGTCTTTATCTTGATAAAAAAAGATATTATCTCATCTGAATTGGATGCATGTGAGAATCTATTGAAGTGTACCGCTGATGAATCAGATCGACAAGCTATCGAATTCGAAGTAATAGAGTTAAAAATGGCATTGGATTTAATGTCATAGTTTCTAAGGTAGATATCCTTGCTGTCACATATGATTAACCAAAATACGATACATTATATTCTATGTTTGGTACTGTTCTAATTTAATATCAATAGTAAACTAAATGAAACTTAGCTTATCATTTAAGCTTAGAGAAGTTGGTTGTATAATCTATAATAGTGATAGATGCATAAAGATAAACTAATGTCTACAGAAAAAGATAGAGATCCTAATCAAGAATCTGTCTTATGTAGTAAATGTAATTCAACATTTGAAAATGAATCTGAATTTATGGAACACTATAATAGTCAACACAGTTCACAACAGAATTAGTTAATTTGTTGTGACAGTAACGAATAGTACCGACAATTTGAGGTACAAAATTTTTATCATCATACCGAGGTATTTAGTTTCAAATCATTATAACTATACGTAGGCATAAGAGGCACAAGTAGATATAACTTTTAAAACCTAATTCCATTAATTTCTTAATATGAGAAGCCTCGACGAATGGTGGAGGACTATTCCTCCTGATTTAGCACACGAAGCTAGACTGAATGATGAAGGTAAACCTTCGCTAATCAGATTAGTCATACTCTATTGCAGATACATCTATCGGGCAAAAATGATTCTAAGCCAAGCCATGAAGAATTAAGGAGCTGGATAGATAGTGGTCAAGTGGACGTATTCGGTTTCAGGCATTAATATCAATAAACAAATGCAGGTAAGATACTAATTTCTTATCAGCCTATACATGCATACATACATCGCACCATAAAAAGTATGGAATATGAAACATTAATAATCCACGAGTACAAGGGGTAAAAGAAACAATAAGTGAGGACAAGACGAGATGTACGAGTAGGTTATTTCTTAAATGTCTCATTCAATAGTTTCATGTATTCTTCTAAAGTGTTGTGTCTTGAGAAAAAATCTACTATCACATTTCCGTCTTCATAGTCATTTATAATCGGACTGCCAGAAGGAAAATCATCTAGATCCTCGTCTATATTGTAGTGTATTGTTTTCTTCATGGACGTAGCCATGGTTTAATATCATATAATCACAATACTATATAACATCACCCAATCCAGAATTAATAATTCGAGTGATAGAATCTAATCAGAAGAGCGAAGCAACCGTCTGTAGAAGCAACTAGTCCAGACTGAATCAGATGTTTTTCAACGATCATAATGATAGAGACTATGATAGACGTCTCAGGCTTACCAATTAGTACTACTTTACCTGTAGCATGTAGTGGCTCATCATTAATGATCTTGTTAGAATTCTTACCGCCTAGACGTTCTTGTAACATCAGTTGGCATAGTCATCTTTTCTGTCCTGTCTGTTAAGATACTTATAATTAACCCGAGTAGGCAAAACAGAATCAGTAACAGAAATTAGTGTAAAAAATACCTTTGTAAAGAAGATTCTTAGTTTGTGGCTAACCAGATATATTGTAACAAGCTCGATTATATGTCACATTCATTAATGTATAATATTTCATGTTTTCAATAATAAGATGCCAGAATTGCAACTGCAAATGACTGGACCAAAGACTAACCACAAGATTAATCTGTGCATATTCCTGGCACTGAAACTTTCTTAAATATGTGAGGAGATACCACCGTGCTAGGAGGATATTTCGATAGTATCACCTCCAAGTCGACGTTGTTAAGAGCCTTCTTAAGATGTATACTGGATTCCCAAACTGCATAGTTGACGAATACACCGCTGCCTCCAATTCCTCGATGAAGCTACGCAGAAATGAATCCAGGCTCGCACTTAAAGTATGCAGCGTCATCTGCCCAGGCCTTCAAGAACTGGTCGAATTCCTCAGGCTTTACATTAAATTTGTTGATCAGAATTACTGGATTAACATTTTCTTCCAACTGGTTGGCCAGTCTCACTTTTTCGTCCATTTCGTCGAACTTTACCATGTCGGGTTAACAGACATACAAATTATTTCAAGTTTTCCGGTCTGCTCATTCTACTCTACTAGAGGAGTGAAGCATTTAGGTTAGTGCTTGGAATCCAATTGTCTAATACTAATCACATGCATCAATTTTCCATCTATTATAATAAGTTCTTTTGATAAGATATAGGAACTTGTTACTGCATAATTGAGTGCTCTACTCTATTAAAGATATACTTGACTTTCGCAATCACTCTACTCGAGACAGAACCTGCTCGCACAGGCGCTCCATCTGAGTCTCTTCGTCGAAGACAGGGTTTAACAGAATATAGTTCACGCCCGCGTCTCTAAGGCGGACAATTTGGTCTGCAATCTGCTGTGGTGATCCCCATACCGCGACCTGATCTGCCATTTCTGGCTTATGGTAAAAGGCGCCGAACCATTCACGCAGACGAGATAGATTGTCTCCCAGAGCCAAATACAACCGCTTTGCTTTCGGAAAGTCGGCGGGCAGCTGTTTGATGTCTTCCAAAAAAGTACCTATTGGTATCGAGCCCGCGCCGATGTAGCCGTCTCCGAGCTCTACCGCACGACGCAGCGCGGCTTCGGCATGTCCACCGAACCAGATTGGGGGATGGGGCCTCTGGACTGGTTTCGGCTGCATCGAAATATTCTCAAGATGTGAGAAACGACCATTGAGTGTTACTTTGTCTTCTGTCCAGAGCCGCTTCATGATTTCCAGATTTTCGCGGAAGCGAGTGACACGGCTCTCCGGCGTCAGTCCATAAGCCGGATAATGCTGGGTACTTGCGCCAAGTCCGACACCAACAATTAGCCGTCCATTGGAAAGGATATCAAGCGATGACAAGGCTTTCGCCAGGTCGATGGGGTTCCGTTGAGCAATCAACAAAACGGCGATTCCAAGATGCAAACGTTTCGTTACCGCAGCCGCATATGTCAAGGTCGTCACGGACTCAAGAACAGGAGCAGTCCCGATAACTTGCTCAATGCACCAGGCGGCCGCAATCAATGGCAACTCTTCGGCTCGTCTCAAGAACCGCTGAATACGAGCAGGATCGGAATAAGTCTGAGGAATAGCAATTGCGAACTCCATACTATCGTCGGCTTACTCAGAGTTTTATTTAAATCTGTTCTTGTGATATCTGAGTAGGATTAATTGATCAATAAATGATCACCCGTGTAAAAGATAAGCAACTTGTGGGAGGAAGAATTAAAACAAGGAAGAGGAACATCCTATGAGCCCATATTAAGAGTCATATAGTCATGTTAAAAAATTAATTAGGAATCTACTTAAATAAGATGCTATAGAATACTACAATATGTGTGACTTTATATCAGACTATGAATATAGCAAGCTCTTCA
>JARBAU010000225.1 GCA_029237525.1 Nitrososphaerales archaeon
AACAATCCACCACCAAACAACAATCCACCACCAAACAACAATCCACCACCAAACAACAATCCACCACCAAACAACAATCCACCACCAAACAACAATCCACCACCAAACAACAATCCACCGCCACCAGCACAGAATCACGCTCCAGTAATTCGGGATGTTGCTGGAGTCACTACTCCACAAAATACATCTGTAACAATACCCATCTCCGTTTCAGATCCTGATCAAGGAGATACAGCGACCATCACTAACATTAACTCTCCATCTCATGGTGTAATCGCACGAGGCTCTGATCAGACTAGTTTCGTATATACACCGACTACCGGATTTTCAGGCTCGGATAGTTTCAGCGTTCAAGCAACTGACAAACAGGGTGCACATAGTAATGTTGTAATAATCAATATTACAGTTTCACCGGCACCTACTGGTGGTGGAGCCGGTGGAACTGGATCAGGGGTAGACAAATTTGGCATAAAGGAAATATATCCAACCAAACCAGGTGGTGAAGAATGGTTCATGAATATGCAAGACCCAAACCATGACAAACGCACTTCACCCCCGAGTATGACACAAAATTCAGATGGAAGCTGGAAAGTAACCAGTGGGAAAGTTAGGTATGGAGTCTTCACTTCAACCGGTTATCATCCTGATCAAATCAAGTATAAAACAGACGAAAAGTCGATGGAAAAACAAGGATACATGCAGTCTCCTAATGACTGGAAGAATATCGAAATGACTGGTCAAGTTAAGTTTGTCAGTGGAGACAGTGGTGACAGCTGGACATGGTATGCCAGAGGAGGAACACATACTAGTAATGGGAATCCGCTAGGATGTGAAGGTACGGCGTACAAAGCAGATCTGTTCTATGGCAGTGGGCAAGTCAGATATGCGAAAGAACAATGGCACGTACATTATCTTTTCACTGGCTCTAAACCGTCACCTGCAGTTAGTAATGGTAAGTTCGTTGGATTTAAAGCTGTTATGTATAATGTAGTACAGAACGGACAGACTGCAGTAAAACTTGAGATTTGGGTAGATCCTAACAATAATAATGTCTGGCAGAAAGTTTTCGAGCATGTCGATAGCGGCGGCTGGGGAGATGACGGTCAAGAGTGTGGAGGAGCAACGGACCAGCTAATAACATGGGGAGGACCAATTGCCACATTTAGATGGGACAATGCTAACAACGTATCAATAAAGAACCTAAGTGTCAGAGAGATACAAGCTCCGCAGTAAGCTCCAATCAAGCATTTTTTTTATTTTTAATTTTTGACGAATCATTTGTCAGCAAACTTTGAGTTGACTAATATATTCAATAAGTAACGATATTACTATTCGAGCAATATTTCTAAATGCTATTATTTATCGATAGCATAAAAAGATATAAAAACCGACATTATTCATTTACTTGTTTATTACCTAATTTTGAGGTTATGATAGACAATAACTGATAGCTACCGATTAATATTCCAATTTTAAACCTACCTTATATGTTATAGAAAAAGCTTATTCCCACTTAAACATGCTAAAGACAAGTGAATATGATCTTCTGAAGTGGTAACAAATCATTCTAATCTGAAATATAAGATGACGATTGACAAAAACTATCATGTCGTATAAATTGAAACCAGTGTGGTGATCCTATCGAGAACTATTTAAGGCCAAAAATAATTGATGCCGGTAGTTGGAAGTGTTCACAATGATATCCAATAAAGGTAACTATAATCGATAACTCGCATATTTAATCTAAATCGTGATAATCTCTAAGGTAGTCGAGAGTCGGAGTATTTTTCCTTATCCACTCCAGGGTGTTTATAAACGAGTTAGCTGCCTCATGGGTTGTCAGAACTGGTACACCCATTTCAACGGCTTTTCTACGGATTTGATATTCATCATCCAACATACCAACATATTTTTCAGCAGTTGAAGTTGAAGGTATATTAATAATGAAGTCAATTTTTCTGCTAAATAACAAATCTGATATGTTAGGTTTTCTATCAGGTTCGCTTATCTTGTAGACAGGCATCAGTTTGATTTTACTAACATTTTTCAGTATATACTCAGCCGTATGTTCTGTGGCAAGAATGCTGTATCCAAGATTTGCAATTTTTGATATTAATGGCAATATTTTTTCTTTATTTCTTTGACCCCCTACTGTGATCAATGCCGAACCTTTGATAGGTAAGGAATACCCTGCTGCAGTGTATGCTTTTGATAGCGCATCATAAAAGCTCCTGCCAAAACACGCAACCTCTCCTGTGGATTGCATTTCCACTCCAAGAACTATATCCGCGCCTTCCAATTGCATAAACGAAAATTGTGGGACTTTAATTCCGAATTCACTAATCTTTAACCAAAGATTCTTCACCTCTTGATTAGGCATATGGCCAGTCATCGCACTAGCTGCTAGTTTAATTAAATTTGTTCCGATAAATTTTGAAACGAATGGCATTGTCCTCGAGGCTCGTACATTAGCTTCAATCACTGATACTTCGTTTTCCTTTACCAGATATTGAATGTTAAACGGACCCGTTATTCTGAGCGCCTTGCCTATTCTTGTTGTATAATCTATTATAGTCTCAATTGTTTCTCTATCTAACCTCCAGGGCGGAATACACATCATTGCATCACCTGAATGGACTCCTGCGTTATCAATATGTTCAACAATCGATCCAATTACTATATTCTCTCCATCCATGCCCACAGCATCAACTTCCACTTCTGATGCATCCTGCAAGAATTTGCTGATTACAATCGGGTGATCGGAACTTACTTTCGTAGCAGCCGCTAGAAAATTCTCCAATTGATATTCAGCCCATACCACTTTCATTGCAGCGCCACTTAGGACATAAGATGGTCTGACAAGGATTGGATAGCCAACTTCTATAGCAAATGCCTTCGCATCTAGGAGATTAGTAAAAATCTTCCATGCAGGCTGTTTAATCTTGAGTTCGTCTAGGAGTCTACCAAATTTTGATCTATTCTCAGCCTTGTCGACGTTTTCGCTTTTAGTTCCAATTATTCGAATACCAGAACTAGATAATAAAGGCGTTAAATTATTAGCTGTTTGCCCACCGACACAAGTTACAATGCCTGTAGGATGTTCCTTATCACAAATATCGACAACTCTTTCAAAAGTCAACTCCTCAAAGTATAACCGATCGCATATATCATAATCTGTGGAAACAGTTTCGGGATTACAGTTAATAATCGAAACATTTCGCACACCGCTTTCCTTGAGTCCCCAGACCATATTTACAGTCCCCCAGTCGAATTCTACACTACTCCCAATTCTGTACGGACCGGCCCCTAAAACTATTATTGATTCAATGTTTTGTTCACCTGCATCTTTAGCTATCTGGATGGCTTCGCTCATGTTATTTTTTTCTATTGTGGGATTCGTTACTTTCTTTAGTAATTCCTCATCATTTTGAATAGATGATGGATAGTCAGATATCAATCTAATCTCTTTATTGGTCACGTTTTCTCGAGCATTATTTTTGTTATCAAATGGGATATCATCCTTGTCCCCACCATAAGTTAGATAAAGATAGTTTGTTTTTGCCGGCCACTCCGCAGCTAAAGTGTCAATCTGTTTCACTACAGGAATAATTCCGAAATTTTGTCTTAACAATCTAACACTTTCTTCGTTCAATCCAATGCATCTTCCAATTTGTTTGTCTGAAAAGCCGATTCTTTTTGACTCTCGCAGAAGAGATTTATCAAATTTTGAATTGACCAACTTTTTTTCCATCTCAATAATGTTTGCAAAACTAGCCAAAAACCATGGATCTATAGTTGACAGTTCATTAATTCTACTAATGTTTATGCCGGCCTTCAGAGCGGTAACTACATTAAACAAAATTTCATCATTCGGATGTAATAATAGCTCTTCAATTGCTTCGATGTTTCCTCCATTCAATGTCTTTCTGTTAACTACGCCTCTTTTTGTCGGAGTATTTAGTTCACCGACTTTAGGCGTCTTGTTCGTTTGTTCCGTATAATGTGTTTTCTGGAAGTTTGAATGATACATGTTTTGCAAATTATTATCGATTTCTAATTCGCTTGAATTTTTATTATCATTATGCTGGACTACTCTATCAGCAATCGTATCCGAAAAAGATGAATCCTCTTTTAACTCATTTTCATACTTGTCATTCTTGTTTGCAACGAGACCATCTTTACCTACGTCAGTCATTCTTATGGCCTTTTGTAGTACCTCCTCGAAACATCTTCCGATCGCCATAACTTCTCCAATTGATTTCATGGTACTACCAAGTTTCCTCTTAACAAGTTCGAATTTCTGAAAATCCCATCTAGGCATTTTCAAGACCACATAATCAAGAGATGGTTCAAAACAAGCCGTAGTAGCTTTGGTAATTCTATTGATAAGTTCTGGTAAAGAATATCCTAAAGCAATCTTTGCTGCCATATAAGCTAGTGGATAGCCGGTTGCTTTACTTGCAAGAGCCGAAGATCGAGAGAGCCTTGCATTGATCTCCACAGCACAGTATTCATCTGATCTAACATCTAACCCAAACTGTATATTGCATTCTCCCACAATTCCGCAATAATTTGTTGCTCTGAGCGCAGCTGAACGCAACATGTGGTATTCATGATTATTAAGTGTCTGCGATGGAGCAACGACGATGTTGTCACCAGTATGTACCCTCATTGATAACATATTTTCCATGTTGCAAACAATGACGCTATTTTTTTCATAATCTCGCATAACTTCATATTCGATCTGCTTCCAATGACCGACGTATTTCTCTATCAGAACCTGTCCTACCATGCTTAAGCTGAGGCCTCGCTGGACAATTTCTTGAAGTTCGTATTCGTTGTAAGCTACCCCTCCTCCCCTTCCTCCTAAAGTGTACGCAACTCGAATCATGACGGGGTACGAAATACGATTTGCAGCCGTAAGAGATTCATCAATGGAATAACATGGAGCACTCTCCAATACAGGTACTCCGGACTTTATCATCGCTTCTTTAAACAGCTGCCTATCTTCGGTGACTTCAATGCCTCTTATAGGCGTACCAAGCACCCTGATCCCATATTGTTTTAATATTCCATCTTTCTCAAGTGATACGCCACAGTTTAATGCCGTCTGGCCACCAAATGCCAGCATAATTGAATCGGGCCTTTCGGTTTCTATAACTTTTTTCACATATTCCGTCGTAATTGGAAGCAAGTACACTTTGTCTGCAAATTTTTTGTCAGTTTGTATGGTGGCGATATTTGGGTTTATTAGGACGCTTTCGATTCCGTCTTCGTTAAGGGCTTTGAGACATTGAGATCCGGAGTAGTCAAATTAGCGATCGATCATTATTAACACGAGCGACTTTCGCCTGCCTCTCCAATCTTAATTGCCCCGCTGCCCAGCACTAATATCTTTTTTATGGTTTTATCCCGAGTCATATTTCCTCCTATTGGTCACTTTATTACCGTTTTTCAGAATTTGCTCAGATTTGGATAAGTTCAAAGTCTCGCCAAATGACTGTCCAATGCTCTGAGAATCGTTCTCCCTATTAGTATAGTCTTTTCCTCCTGCTTCAGCATATTGGCTATCACGATTAAAGATGGTTCGCTCTAAATTATCAGAAATAGCATGTGACAGTGAATTGTCAATACCTTCGACTATCTCTTTGAACCTTCGGAAAACAAATATACAATCATTTGGACCTGGAGAAGCCTCTGGGTGAAATTGTACTGCAATTATTGGCTTGGTTTCATGTTCTAAACCTTCGACGGTGTTATCATCAGTGTTCGAAAACCAAATCTTAAACTCTCCCCCTTCAAGTGTTTCAGGCGAAACTCCGTATCCATGATTTTGGCTTGTGATATATGTCATGTTATTGCGTAAATCATTGCAAGGTTTGTTCTGACCACGATGTCCAAATTTCAATTTGTATGTCTTCGCACCACCTGCCAGGGCTAAAATCTGTAGACCAAGGCATATCCCTAAAGTTGGTTTAGACATCCTGATGAGTTCCGAAGCTGTCCTCACTGTTTCGCCACATATTTCAGGATCTCCGGGACCATTGCTTATGACTACACCAACTGGATCGTGATGCATCACTTCTTCGATAGGAGTGTCCCAGGGTAATCTAATAACGTTGAAACCCATCTTCAATATATTTCTGATTATGCTATATTTTGTGCCTGTATCCAGTAGCACGATCGATTTCGTGCGAGATGATCTATTGCCCGAAGTTGAATACTTGATAGGTTTTTTGGTTGATACTTCGTGCATAAAATTCTGAGCGCCATAATTATGACGCTTAACGTTTTCATAAATTTTAGTAATTGTGTCCTGATGTGCTGAACTAGAATTAACTGTTGAAGAACTTATGGATGGTCTTTCAACGATCATCGCACCTTTCATCACACCATTTGTCCTTAGCAGTTTGGTTATTGTACGCGTGTCTATGGCATAGATACCCGGTATCTTTTCCTCATAGAGCCACTGGTCTAACGTTTGTATGCAGCTCCAATGACTAGCAAGTGCTGCCAAGTTATGGATCAACAAGCCTTTTATTTGGATCTGATCTGATTCAAAATATTTAGGCAATCCAAATTCGTCCTTCTCCTCTTTGCTAGGAACTCCATAATTACCAACAAGTGGATAAGTCAAACAAAGTATTTGGCCACGATAAGACGGATCTGTAAGAGTCTCTGTATAGCCTACCATGCCAGTATTAAAAACTACTTCTCCAACTATACTAGTTGTATACCCAAATCCGATTCCCTCAAAAACTGAACCATCCTCTAATACAAATGTACCCTTGTATCCAGAATATGTCCGTTCTAGTGTTGGAATTTTTGACCCTCGTCTGGTTTCTAGATATGCAAATTTAAATTTTGCTGTTCTCATATGAATTAGCCCAAATTTGAATCATATATTACCAATTTCGTGTCAGAGAAGTTTAATGTTAACTTGTATATTTTCTTACTGACAAACTTGTCTTTGTCAAAAAAGGTAGTAGATTTACTCTTTGATTTTGTCATCTAGAAAAAGCATACAATTATCTAAGTGTAATTTCATAACTTGATCTGGTCTAAGCATCGATGGCAGTTATGCTCCTGGTAAACAAGTACATTACCCATACATGAATCATCATTC
>JARBAU010000226.1 GCA_029237525.1 Nitrososphaerales archaeon
ATAGAGAGGTCTAGGTATTTTCATTAAATTGCGCCTCCCTTCATTGTTCGTTTGCAATATCAACTCGAGCTCCCTTGTTGGTTGTGTTGTGGCATGCATAATATTCTCTGCTTGGTCGGACAATTCAAATGAGTTAATCAATAGGTGTACTGCGGGAAGTAACTCGTCATACCTTGATGCTTCAGCAGTATATTGTATGTATGCCTGAAACAGACTTTGGTGGACTTGATAGATTCACATTCATAGTAAATGACGGCGCTGAAGTAAATTTGGCGAAAGAGTAAAAGAATGTATAGAACATTTATTACATGAACAAAAGGTACGAATGTTAATGAGTTCAAGGAGAATCCCTCGAATAGGAATTGGTGGACCCGTTGGTTCAGGCAAGACTATGTTAATTGAGCAGGTTGTGCCTTTATTATCTTCGAAAGGCTATAAGGTCGGGATCATTTCAAATGATGTTGTTTCGCGTGAAGACGCTGATCGAATGAGAAGAAATCTGGCAACAGAGAAGGGGTTGATGGCAGAAGATCTTGTTATAGGTTTAGCGACTGGTGGATGTCCACATACTGCCGTACGTGAGGATCCATCGATGAATATTTCTGTTGTAGAGGAAATGGAGTCAAAGCATGAGTATTTAGATTTGATTATAATTGAAAGTGGAGGAGACAATATTACTACAACATTTAGTCCAGCTCTGGCAGACTATTTCATTTATATAATAGATGTGTCCGGAGGTGACAAATATCCCAGAAAACGTGGACTGGGTATAGAAACTTGTGATCTTCTGGTTATAAACAAGATAGATATAGCGCCAGCAGTGGGAGCCGACCTTGCAGTTATGGATAGGGATGCTAAGATCGTTCGTGGAACTAAACCTTATGTGTTTGTCAACTCAAAGACAGGACAAGGGGTAAACGAGGTTGCAGAAAATATAGTAAGGAATGTCCTTTTTGAGGAAACTCCAAAAGCTCTTGCAAAACATTAGGTTAGATAGATGAGCGAGATCCAATACTACACCCCTAATGATATACCACCTGAAGTACTTGCATATGATCAAAAACTTGATCAACTAGGAATTGGAAAAGCAGGGAAAATTGGTGCACTAGTATTGAGACTGGAACATAGTAGGCAAAAGAATAAAACAATAATCACGGAACAGTATTCCCGGGTTCCACTTTTTACCCAGCGAGCATTGTATCTTGAGGAGTCTTTACCTTCAATGGCCTATGTATTTATTATTACCCCGTCAGGCGGAATATTGCAGGGAGATCGTTATAGAATGGATATTACTGTTACCAATAATGCATGTGCACATATAACTACACAGGGGGCAACTCGGATATATAGGATGGAAAAAAATTTCGCCACACAGATAGTTAATGTCACTGTCGATGAAGGTTGTTATTTCGAATTTATCCCTGATCAAATCATTCCATATCGAGATTCAAGGTTCTATCAAACTCTTAATTTTAAGGTGCACGAAAATGCGACAGCTGTTTACTCAGAAATGGTCGTACCTGGCAGAGTTGCAAGTGGTGAATCATTTCAGTATGATATCTGTTACCTAAAGGCAGAATCACGAGATAATTTAAATAACATGCGATTTATTGATATCGCAATTTTAGAACCAAAAAAAAGGGCGCTAAGTAACATCGGAATATTAGGTAGTCATACTGTGGTTGGTAGCGTTTATGTACTTACACAAAACAAACACGTAAAGATGCTAAATGATGAAGTAAACACTAGACTGAGAAGTATCGATTCTATTATTGGCGGGTCTTCAATCCTACCAAAGTCCTCCGGAATCGTAATAAGAATGCTAGGCTCATTGGCTACTGATGTTAGGAACGCGACGTTCGAGGTTCTAAAAATTGTCAGAAAAAACATCTTGAATGCAAGTTTCAGTGGTTTAAGGAAAGGTTAAAGATGTCTTTGTTGATCTTAAATCATTCATTATTGCATAACTTGATCAAATCACAGATGTAATACTAACGCCTTGCCGTGATCCAGAATTCAACTATTCGCAAGGCATGCTCAGTTGCAACCTTGTGTGAATTGGCTGTTAGTGCAGAGTCGAAAACTTGCCCACAATTTTCGCACCAAGCAGTGTAGTTTTTGCTATGTTTATCAAATGCATTCATTTAGTTATGATTACTTGAAATCATATTTAATTCTTGAACTCAGTAATCTTGAGAGTCAATTGTATGGGCCGCGTTAAGTGAATCTATGAAATTCTTGTTTGCAATGCTTATTCAAGTTGAGAGTTGTCTTTCAAAATTTATATTAGTCAAGAATATCCTTTCGAAATTTAACCTGCTCCGTATCCGACTGGCCTACGTAGGAGGGCGAGAATCATTGAATTGATTGCTATCTTTAGCGTCGCTATAGTCCCCCAGAATGGTGATTTGCATATTCGATAGTGCTAGCTTAACACTGAAGATACGTGTGTAAAATATTTGTGAGGACATATGAGGGCCCAAAATAACTCAAATTTCTATGATTTATTGGAAAACGCGGGAGTTTTGACCGGGATGTGTGTAGCATTTACTGTACTTTTCGTCTGATTGGTTTGATGAGTTGGGACACTTGTGGAACTAGGTAAATAATCGTGATTTACCTTATAAATTAAGACGGCAAAGACGAGACCAGGCGTGTTAGTTCTGAAACTGGGAGATGCATATGCTAAGGAAAAAGGTTGGTTTTTAGTTTCATTTTGTGGATATTTTATATTCTCAGTATACAAAGCAAAACTACCTGGAGTGTATGTGGGTTGTAAGACTTGACGACCATTTTGTGATGCGGCGTAGAACTGTGGTGTAAATGGAATCATTTTGGCCAACAGTGTCGTATTCCAGAACGCGGGGGTCGGAGTAACGCCGTCTTGTTCGAGATAACTGCTTTCATTAAATCCACCAATTCTTATGAACCACTGTTTTTTACTTTCATCTCCACCATTACCCAAGGCGTAAATAGAGGTACCATTACCAGCCGCAAACCTCTGCGCGACAATATATACCAAAACATAATCGGCTTTGAGGTCGTGAGCCACTTTGGTGCCTATATCTGGTTTGTCGATAAACATTTTAGCTATAGTTGCTATACGCGTTTGATTTATAGTGGCATTGTCAGCAATGCTGGTCCTATTCGCCAAAGTAGTGATCCAATACCCATAATCCCACCATGATGCTATCACTGACCACTTTGGAGTGTGAGTAGACAGCCATGACAGAGCATCTAGCCAGTCATTTGTCTGAAATTTATATCCTGTTCCACCGTTTGCGATAGATGGTGGAATATCAGCAAGGCTCAGCCAACCCGAATTCTGAGGGTACACCATCGGAATAGTTAACAGAAATATGATAAGAACAGTGTATCCAATTACAATAATTCGACTTTTGGAAGGTTGTTCCGACATACGTTCAGAATATTTTCTACCTTTACCCATCTTTGCTTGCTTTACTTGCCTCGAGCCTGCGGACGTACTTCCTTTGCTCATAAAACTGCGAGTTATTTCATAGAGCCCAAGTCCTGCTAAGATTATTATACCAATCGATGCGAATACTAAAAGTCTTGCGAAAGTGGCACTGACATATATGGCAGTAATCCCAATTATCAATGCGAATATCGAGGACGGAGTCCGATATCTAAACGCCATCCAAACCCCGATTCCAGCAAACATTAACAATATTGAGTAATTTGTGAAATAATCTACCAAGGTAGGGGTAAAGTGTTCGGCTACTGAAGCAGTGAGTTGATTTTGAGAAGACAAAAATGGATTTATTGCGTTCAAATACCTAAATGACGTTGGGTGATAAGCACCGGCTATTATCACACCAATACCTACAGCAACAAATCCACCAAGTAAAAAGAGCAGATTTCTCGTTTCTTTCCGATCGTTACTGAACCTCTTTATGAACTCAGCACCAATCAAGAACACTGTTCCTCCCATTAATGCGATACCAGGAAGTCCGAGTATGAATGAAATCCCTGGTCTGGGGAAAGCAGCTGCGCTAGCTATTGAAAAGACTGTAAATGCAATAGCGGCATAAGTAGAAATTCTTGTATTTTTTTGAAAGAACGGAAGAGCAATAAAGAACAAGGAAATCGGTATACTAAAGTATTGAACTCCTCCCCAAGATGCATTTCCAAGTCCCAAAAGTAACCCTCCCAAGACAGCCTTTGGGATTGCGTACTTCAATGACTTGTGTTTGATCGAAGATATTAACAAGTAGACAGCTAGTAAGCCAAAGAATAAGCCGAGTGGTTCCGACTTGAACCAGCCAAGATTTCCTCGCTGTATTATAGCCGGGGTAAAAGCAAACAACAAAGCCGAAAACATGCCCGCAGTTGTACCTCCTATTGTTCTTACCAAAGCGAAAATTACAATGGTAGTCAGTGAACCAAGAATGACAGGTAATAGTATCGTAAAATCCAATAAGGAACTTCCA
>JARBAU010000023.1 GCA_029237525.1 Nitrososphaerales archaeon
GATGTAAGACTTTCACTCCATATTTTTGTGCATTTTTCTCCATATCGGGCGCCTGACTCAATATATATTCTCTAACCTCTTTATTGTACAGCGGGCATGCTTGTTGGATATGTTCTCCATATATTCCGTATAACGATTTCATTTCCATAGTTAATATCAAAAGTATAGTTTATAGGCCTAACGTAACCAAATAGATAGTTAGTTACTGGATAAATAGTAGAGAATAGAGAAATCAATTAATGAAATACACAGAAATAACAACAGCAGTTGATACATAATATAAACAATTTAAAACCTATAAGATCTCCAAAACATGTTCAATCAACCAAAACCGCTTTTTAAATTATTATGAAAGGGCGGACAGTCCATATCATCAGCTAAGAAAAGAATTATCTATACTCATAGTTGGACATGAGCAATACCTTACAGATATCATAGGCGATGTTATTTCCAAACAGAATAGGAATTCTATTTCACGTAGATCCACAACAGATAGAACAAACGTGTATGAAACGTCTAAATTCGAAAGACGTATCGTAGTGAGGAAAGGTGGATTGGCCAAGATAAGGAGACTTTCAATCACACCTGAACTAAATGGAGAGTTAAGATGGTTACTTAGATCAAGAATTATAAAATCCTTATTCGGAGAGTCAAAAATAATGAAATTCATGGACTAATGGAAAACTCGATGATTAATCATCAACTCGCAAATGTTCTAACGAGAACATAGGAAATCAAATGTTAGCAGATATTCCTGTCACAAATAAGATCAATATAGATATGCTATATTCAGTTACTGCCAAATAGGTTAGGAAATCTACGTATTTAGAAGGTCAGAAATGCTAATCAAATAGTTATGATAAAACACACGAACGAGAAAAAGTGCAAAGTCGTGTTAGCAGGTTAGCGAATATGAATGCCGGTCTGTTACTCATGATGCTCGGAATTATGAAAATTGGTACTGTTTTGATAGCAACATAAACCTTAAATACTCACTGCTTTAGAACCTTTTATGGCCAAGTCACAAGTTTCAAGTATTGCGTGGATGCTTGAAGGAGACTATTTTGAAGGATGTAATTGTGATGTAGTATGTCCGTGTATCTTCTTTTCAAATCCTACTGAAGGAAACTGTCATGTCACATGTGCTTGGCATATACAGAATGGAAAGTACGGGGATACTGATCTGAATAATCTCAATGTTGTTGCCATGTTTAATTCTCCAGGTAACATGTTTACTGGACCCAAGTGGAAAGCAGCATTATATATAGACGAAACAGCATCCCTAGAACAAAAAGATCTAATCACAAAAATATTTTCTGGACAAGCAGGGGGATTTTTTGCTGCGGCGACTAATTTCATTGGCGAAATGCTTGGAGTAAAATCGCTTCCTATAGAATTTGGTGTCGATGGAAAACGAAGGTGGATTAAGGTAAAAGACGCAATTGAATTAGATATAGAGGCAATTGCGGGAGGAGACAAGAATAGAGATTCAGTAGTAGTTAATCCGCCATTCTCTGTTGTTCCTGGCGCTGATATGACTATTGCAAAATCAAGCAAATACAATTATAGTGATCATGGAATGGAATGGAATAACTCTGGCAAAAACGGTTTCTACTGTAGATTCAAATATACAGCGTAAGTACATTAGCCCTAAGACGGACCTAAATAGAGATATTTTCCATCGAGTAGGTACAGCTTGATCGATTGACTAATAACACGCTCACAGACGATTCATTACCATCATGTAGAGTCCATCTTACAGTGCATGGAAATATACCCATCATACTATAAAATATAGTTACGAATTTTTCTCGATTATTATTATCGTATGGGCGGTTAGGGAGCTGCTATTAGCACTGATAACGTCGTTGACTCCTCAGGACATGCGGCCACTAGGAAAGCGGTTACCTTTTTCATTCATTAAAGATTTAGCCTGCCAAATACCGTTTCTGTCTGGTTTGCCTTTACCTAACATTCAGAATTAAATGCATGTTCTTATTTGGTTTGCTGTCAGATTGGGATACGGCATGTATACTGTTTTCAGGTTAATGTGTGCCAAGACAAAACTGTCCCAAAATATAACCAAAGGCATCTAGTTAGAGTTATTAACTTTTCTCCCTATACTCTAACGATGGGTGGAGAAAACCAAGATGCTGAGCATGCCTCAAAAGAAGTTACTGTCGTTGTTAATTCAAGTATAAGACCTGGTTGTGAAAAGGATTATGAAGAATGGCTTGGACGCTTTTTGATATTAGAAAGGAAAGTACCTGGTTACCTAGGAACAACAACGATCATGAAAACAGGACCAGATTCAAATGCACGACACGTAATTCACAGATTTAGGGACAATGCCTCTCTTGAAGCATGGGAAAATTCAGAAGATTTGCGTAAACTAAGAGAAGAAGCAAACAAATACTGTACTCCATACCCACAGAAGGCGACTGGTTTGGAGACATGGTTTACTATACCGGATATGAAAGCTATAGTACCTCCTCCAAAATGGAAAATGGCAATAGTTACATTTGTTGGGGCATATTGCATCAGCTCGCTAGCATCATTTATTCTTAGATCTTTTTTAGGATTGCAGCCATTGCTATTTAATTTATTTATGACCATAACACTAGTCTTAGGTCTTACTTATTTTGCAATGCCTCTGTTGAGTAGATTACTGCGACGATGGTTATACCCCTCTACAACAAAACCATTTGAATTTCTTTAATATATCTTATTTACATTTTAAATGGTCTGGCATTTAATTTACTTATTTTACATCCAGGTATTTTCACGGATGAATTTTTCTTCCTTGATATGGGACTTTCTATTGTTTTTGTCCATGCGTTTAGGAGATTGGGTTCTGGTCTATCATGACAAAAGATATAAGGCCTCTCTTATCCCAGTTTATACTTCTCCTCTATCCTAATCAGCCCACATGTATAATTCTCCAGTGGAAACGTCTCATAAAGAGGTCGTTAATTTATGTATAATTTTGTGTGTATCATTATAGCAATTGATTACCATTACCATGCGTTCTTTATTTATTACAAATATTTTACACCAACTATTTTAGGATCTTCTGTTATACCTGTTTGATAAAAGGATGAGATTACTCGATGGCAGGATTGCGGTTATCACAGGTTCTACCAGAGGTAACGGAAGAGCAATGGCAAATCTCTTCTCCGAGCATGGTGCAAATGTCGTTGTTACAGGAAGAGAAGAAAAGGAAGCATTAAGTACAGCTGAGCAGATTGCAAGGGAATATCAAACTTACACCCTTGGTTTAAAGCTTGATGTATCACTAACAGATGAAGTAAATGAGATGGTTAGTAAAGCAGTCAAAAAATATGGCCAGATCGATATACTAGTAAATAATGCTGGCTACCCAATTAAAGATCAACTGTGGGACGCAAGCTTTGAAGAAATACAAGACCAGGATTTAGAAAATGTAGTTAATGTTGATGCGTTGGGAACTTATAGATGCTGCCGTGCAGTTCTGCCCCTTATGGTTGAAAAACGTAGCGGAGTTATAATTAACATTTCGTCTACACCTGCAATAAGTGGCTATATTAAAGGTGCACCATATACCGTGGCCAAGGCTGCTAACCTTGGAATTACTAAGCATATAGCAGCTGAATTTGGCAAATATGGGATAAGATGTAATGCTATTGCCCCTGGAACTATTGCTACCCAGCGAAATTGGGATAGACTCACGACACAACAACGGGTTGATATCGTCAGATCTATTCCACTTGGAAGAGCGGGCAAGCCAGAGGAGATTGCTAACGTAGCATTGGTCCTTGCTAGCGACTATACATCATTTGTAAGCGGGCAGACAATTGTGGTTGATGGTGGAGAGACAATACGGTAGTGA
>JARBAU010000227.1 GCA_029237525.1 Nitrososphaerales archaeon
AACATTTGGCAACAGTTCTACGCTTACCTCTAATCTCTATAACATCACCAGTAGAGGCGCTTAAAGAATCCATAGAGTCATAGTCAATACGTGCTACGCCACGGCCAACATCTCTTGTATAGGCTTCCAAAACCTTTAGAGATAGAGTATTCTGACTCACAATGACATCTAGGACTTTACTCATCTTTATACCTTGTTACCTTGTGATTTGATTCTATACATTAAACAATAGCATACTTGCAAATTCATTGGCTTTCAATACAAAAGTTAAAATCACCTATTAGGAAGGTTAAATGATCAAATTGGGTAAACGAACGCTTGTACGTAGAAGAGGTCGAGGGGGAAAGCAGTTTCGTGCGGTTACAGTTGGTAAAATTACTCCAGCTAAGTATCCGAATTTTAGACTAGATCAAAATCATTCTGGTATTATTGTTGATATCGTTCACGAGAGAGGTAGAAATGCCCCCCTTGCTAAAATACATTTTGATGATGGAACTTATTCGTATATTCCTGCAGTCGAAGGTGCGACAGTCGGAAGTAAAGTATCTGTTGGTGCTGGTGCAACATCTACACCACGGAATATTTTAGCATTGGAAGCAATTCCAGATGGAACGTTGATTTGCAATATTGAAAAGAATGTTGGTGATGGAGGCAAACTAATTAAGTCTGCAGGCGCATCTGCACTAGTATTTGCACACAGTACTAGTGGGGTAACGATAAAGCTTGCATCAGGCAAATTTCTGACGACAAATCCAAAGTGTAGGGCAGTAATAGGAGTTATTGCCGGGGCAGGTAGAAAAGAAAAACCTTTTCTCACTGCTGGCAACCGAGCCAAGTATATGCAAGCCCATGGTAGACTATATCCTACGGTCAGAGGGATTGCTCAAGCTGCAGTTTACCATCCTCACGGAGGAGGCAGACATCAGCATATTGGTCGTCAATCTTCTGTCGGAAGAACTACGCCTCCGGGTCGGAAAGTTGGAAACATATCACCAAGAAAGACAGGACGTAGTAGAATAAGGAAACGCTGACATAGGCATACTACACCACATTTTCTTTTTGCCAGAATATTTTTCCTTTACAGTTGAGAAACTAGTGATTTATTATGCTGGATTTTTGACATTGGGTGGATTCCCTAGGTCTATCTTTTAGAGTTGCGTTAGAAATTATCAACTTGGGCACAGACATTTCGACTAGAATATTACGTGAAATGGAAAGAACGATTTCACATGAGATATCACCAAGATCTACAGCGCTAGAAAAATTGCAAAAAGAGGCACATGGTGATCCATATAAGATACTCATTGGAACGATTTTATCAGCTCGTACCAGAGATGAAAATACAACAAATGCTGTACGCAAATTGTTCAAAAAATTTCAGAATATTGATCAACTCGCCAACGCCGATGTCGAAGAGATAAAGATACTAATTCGCAGTACTGGATTTTACAATATTAAAGCAAGGCGCATAAAGGAAGTGTCAAGCACGATTGTTCGAAAGTTTAACTCGGTTGTCCCGGATGATATTGAAAAGCTTCTTGAACTACCCGGTGTAGGAAGAAAGACTGCAAATTGTGTATTAGTTTACGGATATGGTAAACCTTCTATCCCAGTAGATACTCATGTACATCGAATATCAAATAGGTTAGGAATAGTTGACACGAGAACCCCTGAAGCGACAGAATTCGAATTGTATTCTGTTATAAAGAAAAAGAATTGGATTAGGATTAATGACACTTTTGTTAAATACGGCCAAACGATATGTCTCCCAGTAAAACCAAAATGTAATCGGTGCAATCTAAAAAGCATTTGCAAATTCTATCACAATACTGACACTGCAGCTTCGCTATCTGCTATCAGGCATTCCTCTTCTTGATTGCGAGTAATGCAATTAAGAGACCCCCTACTCCAACTAACATTCCTAGTGGTAGATAGAAAATAGGAGAATCAGATGGATTCCCAAAAACCATGTCAAACGAAATATTGCCTGCATATGCGTTAATTGGTGATTCTGAATCATCTTTTCCGTAAATCGCAACAGAACCAGGTGTAAAGCCGTTTACGGATAACTTATCAACTACAATTCTCTTCCCATCACTAATGGTTAATCCCTGATTATTGGCATGAGCAATGATTATTGGCTGACCGCTGAACCAACCTCCTGTATCCTTATTATACACTCGTACATAACCAGAATCCTTAGTATTAACTGCGGCCCAGAACTTGGATTGATTTGCAAACATTGCGATTTCAATAAATTTTTCGCTTGGTGCAGGTTCGAGAAGCTTTATGACAACCTTCGCATCTGGTCTATAAGCATACGAGAGATTATTCTGTAGGGTTAAAATCCAGTTTTGGCCAATTGACCTTGAAAAATTGTAAATTAGTGGATTATTTCTCTCGGAATTTGATGCATTAAATGGAATGACAAATTTCTCCGTATCTTTTGCTTTTAGCGTTTTGTATATGCTTTGAGGATTTGCCATTTGACCGCTAACGTTGGCTATCGAAACAGTGAGTAGTAAAAAAGACATTGCAATTGTGATCAATGTAAGCAGCTGCATTGTTGGCTTTTTATAAAGTGGTATGAATTCTATTATATCTCTTCTGATCGAGATTCTACCAAGAATTGAATAAATATTATCTCGATAGGACTTCCTTACAGGGAATATATGATCCAGTGATTTTTAACTTGACCTTTTTCTCTTTCTCTCGATTAAACCCATTACTTGGTAACCGTATTCAAGATTATGTTTGATATGATTAATCCCATGCGAATCATGAGGTATAAATTTACCATCAAGGATGTTCTCAATGTATTTTGCCACCTTTCTAATTGATATCGCAGCGATTTGAACTTGATTGTCGGTAAGCTTTCTACCTAGTTCTTTCTCCACCTCACTCCTAAAATCTTTAGGGCTAGTCAAGATTAATCTGCAATATCTTTCTATTCTAGTATAGTTGGTACAAAGGTTGCTTATTTTCCTAATATCTGATTCGGTCAATTTTGTCAACAATAATTCTAATTCCTCTTGTCCTCTACCAGTGATTTGAATCAGGGTCTGAATCAGTACATGCTCTCCAGTAAGTTGATGTTGTGCTTTGTCAATTCTCTCTAGTTCCGATAAAACATGTACTTGCGATTTTCTTGCGAGATAATAATCAGATATTCCGTATAGTGCCACCCTCTTTCCACTTGTGTCTAAACCTGTGTTCAGAACAGACACGACATCAACTACTATTTTAGGGTAGTTATTCCTAAGCAGATCGTCTGAGTTCTGATAATTTTCCATAATATCACGATAAATTTTGAAGACTACGTCTCGTGTACCATTTTGTCCTTGCTCACGAATACCTTCAGTTGCCAAAGTCAAAAAATCAAATAGTTGAGACTGTAAAACAATATGGCCAAACTTAGTTGAAGCAATGAAATCTGCAATAAATCCAAGTACTAAGATGCGAACATCAGAGGCAGTTATATTTTTAGTAGTTATATTTCTGAGAAAAGATAAAGTCTTGCCATCCTGAGATTCAGCAAATTTTTTGCCTATTTTTAATGCATCGAGACAATAATTCAAGTCGTCCATTGCTTCAATTGATATATTATATTTAACAATCTCTTCTTTTCTAATACTTCGCTTTTCGACTGGCGTCAGGGGTGAGTCTTTCATTTATTATCCAACCCTAATTTGTTGAGTCTCTTGGGAGCATCATGTCGCTCGCTAACACCTCATCAAATGTATTATACCCTCGACTCAGATAAAATTCTTCCCTTATTTGATTATGCTGCGATAATTGTCGAATTCTGTTTTCTTTGTGTCCCGTCCTAGCACTAAAGCATAGATAGGATAGATGTAAAAGATTAGGATCAAGATGTCTAGTCGCTCCAGAGTTTATATTTAATCCCCAAGAATTGCATATAGAGATCAAGATTAATATTTATACGTCAGTTTGCCTTCCTAATAATGAATTAATAGAATATTTCAGTAGCTTTGTGGTTAGTTTATCACTAATTGAATAAGACAGGATAATTATAATTTGAGAAACTTTGTATTAAAAGTAAAGAGCCATTATGTACATACATTTTTCACTACTTATCGATACTATGTAATGAAGTAGAACTCTATTCCACACAAAGAAAAGTCAAATTCTTTGCTTGCTAAAGATAGATGATGACAATAGTGCATGCGTATAGGTCTTCGCAAATAATCGTTAACAGTCCTAAGTTTTCATCTCAATGGCATAGAACGTAGATGAGCTTTTGTGTTCTGACCTGTTTTTCATGCTCCATTATTATTATGTCATATGCATCGCAATTCATGCTGCGGTGACACTACAAATCTATCATCGCAAATGCAATCAATCAAATATGATTTGCATGTCACATGAATTTAGGGTAAAGGTAATTTGAATTGTATTAAGATATGTGATCAGAAAATGGGAGTCGATTTATAAAACGCATGTGAAGTGGTTTGAATTGTATGCTATATGGCTTGAAATGGAGAAATTGTATGCTATATGGCTAAGAGAATTCAAGGTTTTTTTGAGAGAAAGAAGTCGGCTCGTAGCATCTACATTTACTCCATTGTTGTGGCTGTTCGTAATAGGAGGAGGATTAGGAGCGGTAATAAATAATCCATCTGAGAACTCTGCTATTGTAGGGGATAACATCTTAGGACCAGCGTCTACTTCTGGAGTAACATATCAACAATTTATATTTCCTGGTGTAATATGTATGTCAGTAATTTTCTCGTCTGTGTTTTTTGGTTCATATATAATATGGGATAGGAAATTTGATTTTCTTAAAAGTGTCATGGTTGCTCCTGTCAGTAGGACAACAATTTTTGTAGGCAAGACTTTCGGAGGTATGACAACCTCACTTATACAAGCCGCCATATTAATGGGAGCGGGATTGTTGATTGGAATTCATTATACTCCATTGTCTGTAGTTCTGTCCTTCGTCATTATCCTGCTTCTTTCTTTCACACTCACGTCATTGGGACTTACTATTGGAAGTTTTATGGAAAGCTTGGAGGGCTTTCAGTTAATAATTAGTTTTGTTGTTTTCCCACTCTATTTTTTGAGTGGAGCATTATTTCCGCTGACTAACCTACAAACATGGCTATCAATTCTAACCACATTGGATCCGGCTACCTACGCTGTGGATGCATTAAGAAACATAATGCTTGGGACAACAGTAAAGAATTCATTGACTCGTGATATAACGGTCCTACTCACCTCAGTAATAATAATAGGTACTCTTGGAATGCTCTCGTTTAAGAGAATGAAGGCTGTTTGAACGTGAACAATTTTCGAATCAACGTTACTCTTGATGGAATGTAATCTACTAATAAATCAAACAATTCGTCTTTAGAAATATTTATGTCACTAAACTTCGATTTTAACACCAAATCGAAAGTGCTGTCAGTTATTATTCCTTTGTAAGTTCTTTGAAGCGGGCGTTAAAAATGCTACACCCTATTCTCTCATGTATATCCTTCATATCACTTGCATCTTGAAAATCATCAGTTTGTATTTCGAATCCGCAAGACTTGCAAATTAGAATATTGCTATTTCCTGTGGCATCTATTACTATATTAGCCATGCATATGGATTGTATCGCAATATCTTAAACGAGTATGCCAAATTTTTTTGAGTCATGATCTCAATAGAGCTATCATTATCGTAAAAAGAAATTCAGTGCCGTAACTGGGCCGTCTAAAAAGCTATAAATGAGCAAGAGAATGCTTCTGACAAGAAAATATGAAAGCACTCTATTTTCAGAAACCAGTTTTGAATTTCATTATAGTTCCATTTGATAGATGGTGAAATTTGTATCTCAATAAGAACATATAATGCTCTCATAAGACGATTATTTTGTAAATTGGAATGCATCTACTGTCTCCTATAAACTAATCTCAGTTTATTACTGAGAAATAATTAGATACATTGTCCTTAATTTAAAAATGGTCATATACGCTGGTTGATCAGCTGTATTTAAGATGAGGCCAAGATTTCTGTGGTTAAGGGCTTAATATTACATCTTGTATCATGACAATTATCGTTGCTCTAAAACAGGACTAAACAAGTACAGCGTTTTGCCATCTTGCTACGCTAATTTTTACGATAATGAGTTTTAGATTCTGATCATATACCATCCAACATGGATAAACTATAACGAACATAACAAGGTTTTATAAATTCAATTTATGTACTCTATTGGTCTACTTTGAAATTATAATCAGTCTTGATCCTTTATCGATATTATGTTTTGCTAGGAATCCTGACGTTGCAGCAATAACATATTTAGCTGGTCTTGTATTCTTGTAGGTACAATTTGCTGCATCTAGTACGTTTTTACAAATTTTGGCATCCTTTATTGTGTAGACGATATTCCCATTAGCATCGAACCAAAGAAGATCGAGATTATAATCGATATTCAAGAGCCACATGGCATATAAATCTGGCTTGTCATAGACCAACATCATTGCGGAATTAATGGGAAGTTTTTCCCCCCTAAACATCAACCATCTTTGCCTCTCGGCTTCTGACTTTGCGATTTCGACTTTAATCATGTCATTACCTATTCTAACTGTTCCTATTGAAAATTCAGGCAAATGGCTGTTTTTTGTACCGGATGGAAAGAAGGTAATGCCAAGTACCCCAACAACACTAGCTGCAATGATTGTAGGTACCAATACGGCTAGCTTGCTTATCATATGAATCTAGCAACCGAAAAATGCATTTGAACTTTACTATCAATATGAGAACTAAAAGATCATGTAAATCATTTAAAAAAATTAACATTGTAGAGATGTTTATGAAAAGACTGGAAGTTACGTTTTTTGGAATGGTAATTACCTAGTCAAATTTGTTATTGAAGTTATTCCATACTTGATATTTTCTTGATTCAGTTTAATTAACTTATAGAAGAGTTTAACATACCATTGTAATAATGTCCTGGAGAAAGATTTAGAACTATCTAATACAATCAATAATTCGAGGAATTTCACACAATTTAGCAATAGTGTATGTGGGATTTTCATATTTGTTAATTGGTTCTTGCATTTTGAATATTGAATCTGTGATCCGAATAGTTTTCATCCCTAACTTATTTGCAGGGGATATATCTGTGTCGAGTCTATCTCCCACCATTACACAATTTTCTGGATCGTATGATGCTTGCATTAATGCTAATTTGAATATCTCAGGGCTAGGTTTTGCCATTCTGACTAAGGATGAGAGTACTTTTATATCAAAAAACCTGTCGACATTCCAAATTCGCAAGAGTTCAAGAATGTCTGTTGGCTGATTAGCAATTATTCCTAGTCTGTGAAAAACTATTAACTCTTCTATTACATCTTCTGCATAGTCAGTAAGTCGAAATAACCTTGTACGCATTTCTTTAAGTTCAGGTCCTAATTTTTTCATGATAAGACTTTCGTAGTTTGAATGACAAACAAGTCTGCAAACTTCTAATATTAATTCGTTGATGCCACCAAAACCAATCATACGATTTCTTACTATATTGTCTCGTACAGTTTGATAATTTCTCTCATCAATCCTCGCACCGTAGCCGTTCAGCAATTCTAGGAATCTTTGGTCAAAGTAATGGATAAAATTCCATTCATTAACTAGAGTCTGGCCCAGATCAAAAAATATGAATAGCCTCCTCATTCGAATTTATAATCCAAGCTATATTCAGCTAAATTAACATTTCTTTTCAGCGCTCATAGCAGGTCTCATTTATAAGAACCAACGGGGCCAACCTAGCGCATACTCTATAATGTGGACATCCTGGACGTAAGGTATTGAGATGTTGCTTTAATAACTATAAAAATGAGATATATGATACTCTAATTGTGAGCTCAGTCAGCGAAATTATGTCTTCTAGTGATATTGTTACGATTACCATTGATTCAAAGAAAACTGCCAAAGATGTTGCAAATATAATAATTAAGATGAAGGTGGGTTCGGTTATAGTCATTGATTCAAAAATGCAACCGCTGGGCATAATCACTCAACATGACATCATCAGGCGAATCTGTCTTGAAAATAAAAGTGCTGCCAGAGTCCAAGTAGAAGATTTAATGTCATCACCACTTATAACTATAATGTCGTATGACTCTATTGATACTGCATCAAGGATCATGGCGAAATATAGAATAAAGCATCTTGTAGTTTTAGAAGAGGACAATCGAATTGCTGGTTTATTGAGTGTTACAGATATTACGAAGAAATTAGCAAAGATTCTACTCGATGATTATAAAAGACACAGGTCATTACACTTTGCGATTGATCTTTCATGAAGATCGTGGCAATGCTATTTCAAAACGAATAAGAATCTTGAGAATGCGAGATCAAATTAAGAATTAATATTTCATAATTATTGTCACTGACTGTTATACTAACAATCGAATAAAGGAATCGAATTATTAAAAGTAAATCCATGAGTGTCTCAAATTTTTATAACATGATTTTGATTTGATAATCATGCAAATAGATAATAAACAGACTTGCAGTTTTGCCATGAACTGGTTAAGTTATAATTCAAAATGTAGATTTTTACTATTTTGCCATATTCGAAGTATCTTCACAGAGCTGACACAAACAATAAACTAACGATAAACCAAAAACACCAATTGTGAGTTAGATCATGCCAATGTTAAGAAAATGCTAAACAATTTAGATGATTAGAAACATGCAAGCATCTTGGAAAAGTTGCCTTAACATTTCGGTCAGAATGAACATATGATCTAAACAATCTACCAATTGAGCGATCTTTCTAAACTGTTAGGTTTACAATAGACAAATTAGAACTCCATAAAAGATATATTATTTCAATAACAGGATTAAGTCATAATGAATGACAATGTCAATTCCGATTCTAAATATTACAACAATCCGCTTACGCGACCTCATATAAAGTGGGGAAAACTAGAGGAAGCCAATAATTTTGCTCACAAGGTTAAGCTTTTCAGACAACATGCTTTATCTGAAGACGATTTTCGTCGATTCAGATTGCAACATGGCGCCTATGGTTCTAGACTGCAAATGGGATACAGTATGGTAAGAATCAAGATTCCAGGTGGAGAAATTACACCAGAACAGCTAGAGAAAATAGCTAGTTTATCAGAGGCCTTTTCAATAGGGTCCGCTCATGTGTCTACTCGACAGAATATCCAGCTACATTGGGTTCAACTTGAAGATGTTAGTGAAGTTATGCGAGGCCTTGCGGAGGTCGGACTAACTACTCGAGAGGCATGTGGCAATACTGTCAGAAATGTTATGTGTAGCCACTTTGCAGGCGTGTGTGCCAAGGAGGAGTTTGATGCATCGCCATATTCTAAAGCAATAGCTCAATTCTTTCTACGCAACCCGATGTGTCAGAATCTTCCGCGTAAATTCAAGGTTAATTTTTCATGTTGCAACGAGCACGGGCTAGTGAGAATAGCAGACATAGGCCTTGTCCCAATGATCAACGAGAATGGTGTAAAAGGCTTTCGTATCTATCTTGGAGGCGGGTTAGGTGCTGCTTCATTTTTAGGACACCTGGTAGAACCTTTCACTCCCGAAAATAGGCTTCTTTCCACCTGTTTAGCTACAATTAGATTATTTGATAGACATGGGAATCGTGAAAATATGGCTAGAAACCGAATGCGATACTTTGTTCACGAGATAGGTTGGGATATCTTCCAAAGAATGGTATTCAAAGAACGATCGATAGTAGAAATGACTATGGCCGGCTCAACTTTAGAGTCATTCCGTGTTCTTTTAGAGGGACACCAACGGGAAGTGTTTAAGATTCAGAATAAGCATTTAGAATTGCCCATCTTAAATACACAGAATACTTCGACAAATGACTCATTTAATAGATGGATGAATACAAACATCGTCCATCAAAAACAACAAGGTTATTTCACAGCATTTGTAACACTTGGTGCTGGGGACATTACCGCAAATCAACTAAGAGTATTGGCAGCATCAATTCGCGAGTTATCTATCGAAAGAACAGCACGAAACACTCCACAGCAAAACTTTGCCATAAGGTACATAAATGGGAAGGACGTATTGAATTTCTATACTCGCCTAGCTGACGCAGGTTTGACCAATCCTGGTGCGTTAACTATTGCGTCCGCGGTTGGATGCACTGGCACTACTTCGTGCAACTTAGCAATTACAAACTCTCATCGATTAGCTAAAGAAATTGAGTACAAATTTTTGGAATTGCAGTATGACATAGATGAAGATTTGAGAGATTCAACTATAAAGATAAGCGGATGTCCCAATTCATGCGGACAGCATGAAATCGCCACGATTGGATTCTTCGGTGGAGCTTCAAGGATTGAAAACTCAATGGCTCCTACGTATACAATGCTATTTTCTGGAAGTACTGGAGAACAAGGTGAATTGGGGAAGACAATAATGCGAGTTCCAGCAAAGCGTGTGATTGATATTCTTAGGAAAATTATCGAGATATACAGACAAGAAAAATCCGGGAACGAAACTTTAAAGCATTGGATTAGACGGATCGTAAATGGAGCCGGGACCGGAAACATTAGGGGTGTTGAGGATATAAAGAGGTTGCTATCACCCATAGCACAATTAGATCCAATAGACCTGGATCCTGAATCATATAGGGATTATGGTACTGACATAAGATTCTCTGCAAAGACTGCCAGAGGAGAATGCGCGGCATAAAATATTTTGAAAACTAGTCCAAGGGGTGGATGTAGATGAATACCAAAAAACTCCAAAGCACTAATTCACATGCTAAAATACCATTAATCTGTAACACCGACACAGTACAAGCATTAATCTTGAACAATTCTGCTAGGATAGTAGATGTTCGTAAGTCTGAAGAGTACCTTCAGAGTCATATTAGGAGCGCGGCTTCCTTACCACTTTCACAAATATTAGAAAAAGAGCCATCCGGGATCATTGAAATTTTGAAAAATCTTGGCGTCACGGATACCTTGCCAGTAGTCATTTATGATGATACGTTCGGTGCGTTGGCTGCTCGGGTAGCTTGGACACTCCAATATGTGGGTCACTCTAATACTTCACTGTTAGAAGTGACATATAGCCAATGGAAACGTATGGGTTTAGAAACTGAGTCTAACAATAATAAATTTCCAAAAGTAGAACACGCGATGCGAATTAACCATAAGATTCAGGCGGATGCATCATATGTCGATCTGGCAAAAGAACAAGAGAATAAATTTTTGGTGGATTCAAGAGAACGATTAAATTTTCTGACTGAACATATACCAAACGCGAAAAACATACCTTATACAATGCTAAGATCTGACAATAACATTTTACGCAAACCAGAAGAGATAAGAAGATTAATTGAGAATAGAGGTATGTCAACTGATTCTGAATATATCACATATTGTGGTAGTGCTGGGACCTTGTCAGGATTGGCATTTTTTGCGCTAAAGTCAGCCGGAATAAAGAATGTAAAGCTCTATTCTAAATCATTTAGGGAATGGAAGCTATTAGGTAAGGTTAAAGAGGAATTTAAAGATGCTAACTATTGGGACCTCTCAGCAGACTAGAATATTTCCTGTTTGATCGATAATAAAACTGATGATTGTATTTCTAGGTCAATGACTCGTGAGTACAAGTCTTACAATCGTGTCATATTTCTAATAAAAGATCTATATTTCCGACGGGACCAAGTACTATGAGCATCATATATCATAATCCATGTTCGTCACAGTATTACTAGTGCCTGCATATCTCTATATGAAGAGTCAATATTGAACGTTTCCTGCTCTGTCAGTCAATTTGCACTTCGAACATGCTGCATAATTCTTGTTTTTAAAAGATCCAACTAGCTTCGGTGTATTATATTGTCTTTAATCTGCCTGATTCTAAAGCATAAATCACAATGTTCTGGGCATGAATCGTGTATACAAACATTTCTCATACTGTTGCAATTAAAACACCATACTTGTTTTGAAAACAAAGAGTGTTTAATGGAGTGGACTTCAGTATATTTGTTGTCCTAATTTTTATTTGACGTTCTCTAGTTCCAAGTCGTACATAATAGAGTCTTTGCATTTCACCATTGTTGACATTTTAAGATTGACATCTTTAAAGCGCCTAGGAATGACTTGGTGATTTTCTTTCAGTAAATATTTCAAAAGCAGTCTTTGATTTAATCCCATGAGAGGTGTACTCATTAAAGTCTATTCCAATGAATAAGGCACATGTACTTTTCTAAGAAATTCGTATTGACAATCGGGGACACTAATAGTGGAAAAATATTCTAACACATCTCCATGGTTGTATTCATATCATCATGCAATTTAGACTTATATGCGAGCACAATCGGAGCCAATTCACACAGTAGTAATACAATATCTCTTCAATATGGTACGAGAACACAAGTTGTGAATTCCTGCCGATAACACCTTCTTAGATGAGATGAAATTTGAACATCAGGTATCTCCTAAATCAAAGAATTTTGGATAGAGGTTCTACATCGAGTGAAGCCTAACAAAGAAAAAGAATATTAAGAAATTAAACTCAGAGTTGATTTTCTAATCATTATAAGAGGTCTAATATCTCAAATTTCGCGTCATGGTATAATTCTGGACATAGTTCTAGGGAATAATACCGTATCTTTTATGTCCTCAATATTAGCTAACCACCGTAACAATCGTTCAATACCCAGTCCAAAACCACCATGAGGTACTGACCCAAATCTTCTCAAATCAAGATACCATTCATAATGTAAAGGATCAAGTCCTTCGATTTTCATTCTTTTTTTGATAGACAAAATATCATCTTCTCTCATACCTCCGCTGGCGATTTCTCCGAATCCCTTCGGAGCCAACAGATCAGCACTGAGTCCAACACCCTTACGATGAACATCCTCTTTAACATAAAAGGGTTTTATTTGGATAGGATAGTCAGTAACAAAAAGTGGTTTTCTAGCAGACTTTGTGAGTTCACGTTCTGAGTCGATATTTAGGTCATCACCTACGTCTATGGTTCTCTTTTTTCCTCTAGCATCTAATATTTTAAAGTCTCTTGATTGAAGCGTATCAATTGCATGATGATAGGTAATTCTATCAAATGGAACATTAATATGCGTTATACTAGGAACATCACTTTTTAGGAAATTGAGAGAGTCCGATCTTTCTCTAACTGTATTGTGAATTATATATGAAATCAATCTTTCCTCCACGCTCAAGATTTCATTAAGACAAACCCCTGGCGCCTCAGCTTCTAAATGTGAAAATTCTGCGAGATGCCTCACAGTTCTTGATTTTTCTGCTCTAAATGACGGAGTAAGGCTCCACACAGGACCCAAGGAAAAGATTAGCGCTTCCAGATATAGCTGTGCACTCTGTGATAGGAATGCCTCTTCATCAAAGTATCTCAATTTGAAAAGAGTAGAACCGCCCTCTACTGCACCTTTGACTATAATAGGAGGAGTTACTTCCATCCAATCATCTTCGATAAAAAATTCACGTGCAAATTTTAAAATAGTTGCCCGTATTTTTGCAATTTCTATCATTCTTCGAGTTCTCACGGTAAGATGTCTATAATCAAGCAACAGTTCAGCGCTCTGGTATTCACCTATGGGGAAATCGACATCAGCAATATTAATAACTATAAGACTACTACCTCTAATTTCATAACCACCTTCTGGTGCTCTATCGTCCTTGGCTAACATACCGGTCACTTCAATAGAGGATTCAATAGTTAGAGGGACTATCTTTTGTGTTGGAAATACACATTGGATGACTCCGCCTCGATCATCTCTTATAAGTATAAAGGTCTTTTCCTTCTGTTTACGCAATCTATGTACCCAACCTCTGATTTTGACCTCCTTGCCTACATTAATAGGAGTTTTGATATCGTTAGCTCGATTCATAAATTCTCAGACATCGTATGATTCCCATTCTTCTTAAGAATTTTGTTAGTGCACGTTCAAGTACCATCCCCCCCCCGCTATGCAGATTGGTTCCAAATGTAAAAACATCCTAAGATAAGGTACATTCTTTGGTATATACATACGTCTATTTGAATTACTTGTAATAACTCATTTAGCGACTGACGCAAACCAGACACCGGTCGAATTGATTAGCCTAATAATAGAAGAGAAAATTCCACCTTTATGTTTAACATTGATTCATATTAATATTTTGAATAGATTTCGTAAGTCAAATTATGATTAATCCTCTAGTGCGGTGCTAATTTAGGATATAGAAAACATGAAACTAAATGGTAGGTCTCTTTTTGTTCCAAGATTGGATCCTGTGAACATATTTCCATAGAATAAGGACAAGATTGGCAAAATCTACAACCTACCTCAGTTTTAGATGCTCCGACTTTTAGTCGAATTGTCTTATCTCTTTGCAAATTATTTGGATCAGGTTCAGAAACCGCATCGATTAATGCCTGTGTGTATGGATGCAGTGGATTCAACAACACTTTATTTATTGGCCCGGTTTCTACTATTTTGCCAGCATACATTATAGCAATATTATCACCAATATATCTAGCTGTAGAAAGATCATGGGTAATGTAGATATAAGAAATTTGTAGTCTATCTCTTAAGGTTTTCATAAGTTGCAGTATTTCTGCCCTGACTGAGATATCTAGCATCGAGACAGGTTCATCGGCAACAATTATTTTCGGATTTATAACAAGAGCCCTGGCTAGAGCAACTCTTTGCCTTTGACCACCGGAAAGCATATGAGGATACTTCCTCGATATTTCAGGTGCAGGTTCTAATCGAACATTTTCCAATGCTTTTATTACTTCATTCTCCAGTTCCTGTCTAGAAGAATATATTTTATGGATAACGAGTGGTTCTGATACGATATCCATCACTTTCCAACGTGGGTCTATAGAAGTGTATGGATCTTGTTGTACCATTTGAATTTTAGTCCTAAAATGTTTCAATTCTTTACCTCGTTTTCTTGAAATATCATAACCTTCAAAGAATATGGAACCGCTATCAGGTTCGATTGCTCGTAGCACTAACCTAGCTAGAGTACTCTTGCCTGAACCAGATTCTCCGGCGATAACCAATACCTCACCTTTATTAATCTTAAAACTTACGTCGTCAACAGCTTTAACGTATTGAGGGTCGCTGTGCAGATGAAATGAATCTCTAAAACTCTTCTTAACATGAAAATACTTCTTTACATTGGATACACTAAGGACTTCGTTCAACCTCGAATTATAGTAGTAATCCAAGGAATATATACAACTTTATAATAAGAGGAAAAAATGAACCGCGGGAAACAGGTACAATGATATGGAAACTATTTCCCAATAGTCATGTAGATAAAACTATTTCCAAATTCATATTATATGTATAAAAGAAGTGATAACATCCATTGATTAGAATGGATTTCAAGTCTAAAAATAATCTAATCATATTTACATAAGTGCGTAATCTCCAGATGAACATGTTGTAGCAGTAACTTAGATTGCTAGAGAGACACAGATCTACAGTAATAATAATATAGACACGATATCTGATTGTGGGTTATTGATTACTATAGAATGCTTAGAAATTGATATTGAGATACAATTTACTTCAACATTATATTAATTAACTAAATTTATACTTCCCCTTTTTTGCTCATGTCCATTAATAATACAGTTTGATGAAGATTTGCTATTTAGTGAAGTATCTGAAATAAGGTGCTTTTGATTAACAATTCAAATTATGTCAACATAGAGTTAAGTCATATATGTCACGAATATAAGATTTGCAATTATAACTGAAAAAAAATTTCTTAATTGTAATAAAACAAAGATGTCTGGCTGTAGTATGAAGATTAATTAGATGGAAAATAATTGATGTTAGTGATTGAACGGAAAGATCTACGCGAAGGAAATTGAGGTAAGGGGACATCTTATAGATTCTATGGTTCTTACAAAAATATTCGACAAGGTAATGGATCTTAAAGGTGATTTTGAAGTATTGGAGTTCATTATAGGTAAAATGAAGGAGGATTATAGTTATGCCCGTCTACTAATTCGTGGAAACAATTCTGAGCATTTAAATCAATTGTTGGAATCATCATATATTGAGGGCGCACAGCCTGCATCCATCGAACAAATCGTGCTCGAACCCGCAAAAAAAAATATGGTAATGCCTACGAACTTTTACAGTACCACCAACAACACTACTCAAATCTACTACAAAGGGTCTTGGATTACCGTGGAAAATATGATGATGGATAAGTGCATAGTGGTAGATACAAAAAGTAACAGGGCGGAATGCAAGATGATACGTGATATCAAGGCTGAAGATATGATCGTGATCGGAGAAAATGGTGTCAGAGTAATTCCTCAAGAGCGGCCAAGAGAGGGTCTAGATGTATTTCAATTCATGAGCAGCACTAGCTCAAGTGAGCGCCCAACTCAGCAGATAGCTCGAAAAGTTGCTTTGGATATTCATCGAACTAAAAAAATAGAGAAAGGTAAAATCATAATTGTATCAGGACCAGTATTAGTTCATTCAGGTGCAACCGAGGCCTTGGTAAAATTAATCCGTATGGGCTATATTGATGGATTGTTGGCCGGAAACGCCTTGGCTGTGCATGACGTGGAAAATGCTTTGATGGGAACGTCACTGGGAATGCGTGTAAACGACGGCACTCTCATGACAAGGGGTCATAGAAATCACATGCAAGCCGTTAATGAAGTATTCAGAGCAGGATCTTTAAATGCGATGATCAATGAGAAGGTTTTGACAAGAGGCATAATGTATGAATGCATAACTATGGGCATTCCATTTGTATTGGCAGGCTCAATAAGAGATGATGGACCAATACCAGATGTCATAACAGATATAGTAGAAGCTCAACGCCAGTACAAACACTTACTGAAGAATGTGAAAATGGTATTGATGTTTTCCACAATGTTGCATTCTATTGCTGTTGGTAACATGCTTCCGTCATCAGTTAAGGTTGTTGCTGTAGATATAAGTCATTCAGTTGTAACAAAGCTTTTAGATCGAGGTACTACGCAAGCTATTGGGATTGTTACTGATGTCGGAACCTTTCTACCAATGATAGTGCAGCAGATAGAAAAGCTGGCATAGTTAAGAATCTATAAATCAGGCTAAGCTTGCAATGGATTATGTCGGATGGTTTAACTAAATCCGGTTAATTGATTATTTTTTATCGATGATTATTGATGCAATCAGAATCAATAATTAGTTGTTTATTCGCATTCCCGAGACTTAATTATTGTATTGGATAGATCGGTCTATTAATGCTTAACTTGATACACATTTCATCTGCCGTTCGGAATCGAAAGCTATACGCGATTATCTCATCTACGTGTTTATAATGATTGCTACAGTGATTGTCGCAGCTAAATAATTAACAGGATCTACTTTTCTATGTTTAAGAACACATGATCGATTTACTATACATCGATGATATCTCGATCTATAAGAATATCATATTAGAAACCGGCTTTAGAAACCATCATTTGAATTGCGTTAGAGCTTTGAGCATAATCCAGTATGGATGTTGAAAGAATCAAGATATGTTAGATTAGCAAATACAATGTATCGTGTTCTAAGAAATTCAAGGACACCCTTGTTCTTCACAGAAAGAGCAACCATGTCTTCACAATGTGGCAGCATTTGATATTACTCGCAATAAGCAATAAGACAGTACTAAGGTAAGAGTTATAGGATGTTTACAGAATGGCTAGTTGAAGTCTATTATCTTAGATTATTTTTAGGATTATTATGTACTCCGTATTTACAACATTACAAAAGTTTACAGACAGAATCAACAATTTACTGTTTGAAAAGATAATTTCATCCTTAATTGTGATTAACGGTACTAAGCACATCTTTGTGGAAATAGATTCGACGAGATTTAAGATAACTCATTCTTCACAGTACTATACTGATCAAACAGGATTTAGAAGAAAATATGCGAAATTATTTATTGGAGCTGACATATTACAACAGATTATCTGTAACATAAGGATAAGACGAGCTCTTACAAGACACGGGAATATAGATTTCAAGCCGATCATAACAAGGACATCAAATATCCATCCATTATCTGTAGTTACAACCGATAAGAGTTACGATAGTGAAGAAAATCATCTTTTGGTAAGAGATGATTTGCATGCATTCAGCATAATCCCAGCTCGCTATGAGCACATACCAATATGGAGAACACATGGTATGTATAGAAAGCAGATGAAACGTGGTTATTCCTAATTGCTAGACAATCAACGAAACTAGGATGAGACCTAATATCTGTCATAAAAAGACTGTTTGGAGAGAACATTATGTCTAGATTAACTAGAACACAAACAGGGAATTGTCATTGATGCATAACCTACAATATACAAATATGAGTAGATTAACTAATCTGATAATATTGACGATGCTTTCTACAAAGCCTTAGAATCCATAATATTCACAAATTCGCTCTAAATGCCACAGTAATTAAAAATTATTTGCATCCTATCAATAAGACATTGAATTCGCATTTACAAATTGAAGAATTCAAGATTCGTGAAGTAACAGGAAATGAGTTAAGGATTTTAGATTTCAGCTGATAACAATTAATTCAAAGCAAATATCTGTATTCTGACTATCCTCAAACTTCTGGGTTTCAATTTACGCTAAGGAAAAAAAGATCGTCGTCGTCGTTGACAATGTCTTAGATGAGAAGAGAGTATTGAATTGGCTGAATCAGAAATGAACTAGTACTCATCTATCTCAAAGATCATAACAAATTCTATATAATGGGCGAATAAATCTTAAGAGCACACAACAGACACCGCCGAAATTCAATTATTGGTATAACAGAATTGTATAGACTGAAATATGAACCAATAGACTCGACCTTGATGAAATGAACAAAATACATGAACGAAAGATCCTGATAACCAGAAAACGGTCTTAGTAACCTTATCTAAATCAATCAAGATGTAACAAAAATTAAAGATTTATCATAGGTCACTTCAAATTCATCCTACAATCACATATTTTTTTGTAATAACCGCTAGTTCAAATTTTAGTCTAACTACAATTTGAATACAATGTTACCGCTAAGCTGGAGGCTAAAATATTTGGAGTCTAAGCTTCTTCTAATTAACACTATCAATTATCAAGACTTTATGAACACAAAGTGAATTTACGTTAATCATCGAGATTATTTGCTTTCGGGGGTTAAAACTTAAATATAACTAAAATGTCTCTATCATAATGAATAAAGATTTGAATAGAAAGTACATAACAATCTCTATGATTGCAGTTATAGCAGCGTTGATAGGAACATTAGTCGCTGGTCAAGTTTTGCAACCTTTACACGCTCAAAACACTAGTGGTCAAGTCGGACAAAAAGTAGGAAATGCAACTGGAGCTGCTGCCAATACAACTGGAGCTGCTGCCAACAAGACTGGTAATCAATCATCAAATCCATTAGCGAAAGTTGGCGAAGCACTAAAGAGCATGTTCAGTGGCGGCAAAAAATAGATAAGGCGTTCGGGGCTTAGTCGTTAGTCCTTCTATTTAGACCAACCTTTTTTAAATCCATTTGTGTAACGAATTCAATAGAATTTTTAGCTCTATCTAAGCTCCGTGGACTATCGTGATCTGGGAAGAAGATCTTGGCTTTTGTCGACGTCAATTCTATGTAGAATTCCAGATTAGTAAAATCCACAGTCGGTTACAGTGATTTGTGGTTATTTTTGTCATCTGGATTGCGATAGAATGAAAGCATTTTTAATTAATGAAATGTGAATTTGAAACGCAGGAGAATGGAAACTGTTTCGTCCAGGATAAGTTCAATATCAAAAAAATCTTGCCAAGTTTAACTTTTCTGTCGTTACTTTCGGGGAATTAAATTAGTAGAAAACTTAATAAACAAGAATTCATGGACAAATTTGATATAGTGTGACTGCTGATGACTAATAGTGTGGAAAATTCTGACAACAACGAAGATTCAGGAATGATCGTGAATATACCCAAATTGTCTGCCGACTTTCAATGCTCTGTTTGTGGATCAATCTTTACTACTGATCTAGATAGAGAACAACACCTCAAAAAAGAGTCTAATGGTGGTTTACATGATGGTAGTACTTTATATGACATAAGAATCGCCAGGAGTCAGCAGGAATTGAATGAAAATCGTATACATCATGTATGAGATTCAAACACACGATGCCTTTCAGGTAGAGATATAGTAAGAATAATCAGGATAAGTCAAACTTGATTCATGACCTTGTCATGATAAGGTGTCAATGGTAGTCTGTGGTGATCATACACGAACTATAATACAAGATACAAAATCAAGTGGAGTTTTAGATAATAACATATACATAGCGTATTGTAAAGCATGATTAGGAAGTTGTTTGTACTTGCAATTACATGAACTTCTATGTTTTGACAATGAGATACTAAGAATTTTAGAAATGATTCTGGGGTGTCTGAAAGGTGTACTATGAATCAAAGGAGGTCGAATTCATTTCAATAGTAGCACTCAATCATTCATACCCTTAATGTCAAATCTTAGGTTCGCTAGATAATATGGGACACAAGACGGCATAGAAAAATAAAATTGTTAGATCATTTCATGATTTCAATTATGCCCCCGTCTAGACTTTCAATTGCACGCACGAGAATAAAGTGGATAGAAACATCTGTGCCTTCTTGTAGTTACGAATGCACGTCCATTGATTGCTTTCAAAGCAAAATTAATGTTCGACCTTAACCTCACATTTAGGATCGTAATAAATGAATAACGATAATACTATGAAGGACTAGACATAGCACAAGGCGTCTCCTTTCTCGAAGTTATATGCAAAAAGTGACGACAAAACTAAACCCGTCTATAAATTATCTCAACAGGGAAGTATTATCGTGAGACTATATGAAACAGTACTGAATATTTTGGTATCAATATTCATTTTCAGTGCTCGAATGTCACCGCAAAAATACTATGATGTGACACAAGATGATCATCAGCTCCGGCAGTTTCATTTTGACTTTACAAAAAGACAGAGCATGGAATATGAAGCTTGAATGAATGAATAGTGACATTGATAGAAGATTCATACAAAATTGTATCTACATTAGGCGATCCTATACATAAATTCTCTCGAGTTTATTAGTAGTATAATGCGTTTGCCTTACACTTGATATTATCAGTCGATAGTGGTAGAATTAATAATTATGAAGAGTATAACGAAGTATGGAATTTAAAAGTCGATGACGATTTCACAAAAACTGATAGAATGATGGATAAGAGCATGGAATATCTATAGTCTGAAGGAAACAATTTCCCTTTATTCGGAAAATATCGTATTCCATAGCTCAAAATTAAAACAGACATATCCAAATCTGAAATCGGCAAAAAATAACGAACAGGACTGATTTAGCAAGATATTTTTGTCTAGGCTTGAAGAAATATCAGAATTTACATTTGAGTCCAAATGGATATTTCTTGAGAGATCAAATAGTAATTCTGGAATACTGCATCGCACTAACAAATAATACCCAATGGTTAGTAATGGGAAAGTTTGAATTCGATAAGAAAGGATTGATTGGTAAATATAGTGCGTAAATTGCACAGAAGATTAATTGACAGTAATACATTTCTATACCCGGAACTAATCCAATTGGGTTAAGGTCTGAAGCTTGGTAACCGAATTATAAATTCATAGAACACTAAGTATTCGCACATATTTGCGACAAGTCTATAATGAGAATAGAACTTCAAGATATAGGTTAAACAGTTCTAAATTTGGGGCAGGAAGGCCATGTTATTAAAATCATCTAATTTTCTTCTTTCTCACCTTGGTCAATATTAGATATAATCTGTACTAATACCTGTCGAGAAAATGATTCGAAAAAAGTCTTTGAATCCATTAAAAACAACTCGTATAGCATGTGGCTTTCTACTGAGATACTTCGTATAGATTATGCCTGAATTTGAAGAGGAAATAGGGAAGTTGAACTGCAATGTATTCTATGGGCACAGATAACATATGTTGAGCATAAAAAAAGGAACGTATAGAAGATAGCAAAATATAACTTCATCCAATAGGTTAATACATTCGTTCGTGAAAGACAATGAGATCCAGCAACCAGGACAAGACATTTGCTCATTATGCGGAAAAGTCTTGACTAATAGAGGAGACAAATCAAAATATATCGAAGATACAATAGAAGGTGTTAGTTATCGGTTTGACTCGAAGGATTGCGCTACTATGTTCAAAAGGTTTTTGAGCGTCTATGGCGACACTTTTAGATTTTTTTCTGGACAACACCAATATATTTCTGATCCTTTCTGGGATAGAGCTATACCTAAAGAGGAAGAACTCAAAGAAATAGAGGAGGAACAAATGAAGAATATTTCGTACACTGCACGCAAATCTACACGAGATATAATAGTTATTTCAGATCCTCTTGAGGTGCAACAGCTTGGTTTTGACCTTTTAAGATCTGCCAAAGAAGATATCTCTATAATATTCTCTACTGGTAATGCATTTCTTAGACAGGTGCGTACTGGAGGAATCCAGTTGCTGGAAGAGATAAGAAAACATAGGACTGATTTGAATATCAGAATTATAACACCTACAAACGAGAACATAAGAAGAGTTTCACTTGAAATAAGCAGACGGTTAGGTGTTAAGGTTAAGCATATAGTTGATTCTATGCAATCTAAGATTACATTGGTGGTAGTTGACCGAAAGTATTCCTTGGCAGTAGAACTAAAAGACGACACCAAAGATAGTTTATATCAAGCAATAGGCTTAGGTATCTATTCGAATCACAAATC
>JARBAU010000228.1 GCA_029237525.1 Nitrososphaerales archaeon
AATGATAATCATAACAGGAACAATGGCCAAAATGATAATCATAACAGGAACAATGGCCAAAATGATAATCATAACAGGAACAATGGCCAAAATGATAATCGCAGTAACGAAGGAAAAAATAGCCCTTGTGTTCCAGTGACACTAAGTGGGCTACCTGGTCAAACCAGACCTATTGCAATTTGCTTAGTTCCGGGCAAAGCTGCCGATGTTGCAACAGAATTTGGATATGCGAGTTTTACTCTTGATCAACAGAATGGCGGGACGTTCAAATTAACAATTGACCGATTAAACGGTCAGACTCAAACGGCAATAGTAACTGTTGAGCTAGGAATGTCGACTCCAATTATGGTTCCTGGTCTTGGTACCGGAAATGTGCTTATTGGTAATGCGTATTCAGTCATATTAGATATACCAAGAGTCTGAGTGTAAGCAAGATGAATGCATTTTCCTATTACCATTTGAGATGCTATTAGGCAACCTCAATTGGAAGACACCCAATTATAGACAGTACTAATGGAATCGTCGAATTAGCCAATATTTATTCTATTGCTTGACTCGTTCGGCATCTTTTGGCGACTATTAAATATATACTTTGGACTTTTATCTTGTAGAACTCAGATTCTACAGTTAAATTTATGAGAAACCTAAAAATATACTCAATCGGGGAACCTTAATGAGGAAGTGAGGAAAGACAATTTGTTTCAGCATAGGTATGTAACAATACTGACTTTTTTTACATGTGTATTCTTTGTGTTCAACTTACTAGTTGTTCTGGTGCCGACAGGCTATTATATCGCGAAAGCCGCATATGTAAAAGCTAGTCCTGCGGCCAATGGGCCGACGGTTAATGATCCGTCTTTGAGGGTTGAGCGTGTGGTTTCCGGTTTACTTAAAGTTCCTACAAGCATGGCTTTTCTTGGACCCAATGACATCTTGGTGTTAGAAAAGAATAAGGGTACCGTTGATAGGATAGTAAATGGAAAGCTACTACCCCAACCATTGTTACAGATTCCAAATATCGCTAATGAGGAAGTTGAGTGGGGGTTATTAGGAATAGCAATTGATAAGAAAGGCAACGATGCTTCTAGTCCCACTTATGTGTTCCTTTACTACACGGAAAAAGGATCTGGCGGAGAAAAACCTGCTAATCATCTTTATAGATATACACTATCGGCAGATATTACTAGACTAGAAAATCCTCTATTGCTTCTTAATCTTCCAGCTAATTCACCAGACCCACAAGGGGAAAGTAATCATGATGGTGGTAAGATAGTAATCGGACCCGATCACAATATATACACAGTCATAGGAGATGTTGGTGGTCATGATGGACAATCTCAGAACAATAGGGATGGAGCCAGGCTTGATGGAACAAGTGGGATACTACGAGTAACAAAAGATGGTCAACCAGTACTGCCAATTCCCTTAGGAAATGATGATCCCACAAAAGTATATTATGCATACGGTATACGCAATAGCTTTGGTATTGATTTTGATCCTCTTACAGGAAATTTATGGGATACTGAGAACGGCGCCGATGATAACGATGAAGTTAATCTCGTTCAGCCAGGTTTTAATAGCGGGTGGATTAAAGTTATGGGCTTTGCACCAGAAGGATTTGAGCCGAACGAGCAGTTGGTAATGTTTAATGGTAATGGTATGTATCACGATCCACAATTTGTATGGAGACAAACTATTGGCCCTACAGCATTAAAGTTCTTAAATTCGGTTGCTTTAGGAAAGCAGTATGAAAACACAATTTTCAGCGGTGATGTTAATACTGGAAGCCTGTATAACTTTAAGTTGAATCCTGATAGAACGAGTCTCACGTTAAGTGGAGGTCTCTCCGACAAGGTTGCAGATAGTAGAGATGAGCTAAAGCCGGTGACATTCGGACAAGGGTTTGGTGTAATTACTGATATTAAGGTTGGGCCCGGAGATGGGTACTTGTACGTCCTTACCTATGATGGCAGCATTTACCGAATTCGCCCAAGTTAGGGATTGTCTAGTTGCAACTTCCTGGAATTGGATGAACGAGGGTTGTCTGCTAGAGATCTGTCTTCCGATTTGGTATGACATAGGGTAAACTTTGAAATCAATACTGATTCTCTAATCTTTTGCATACACACTTAATACTGAGAGTATTTTGTGATAAAGCTATGACTTATTTCTAACATGATAAGAAACCCAGTATCTGGAGCAGACACAGTTCACGTCTCGATAGGACCAAGTCTCCTCTTGAATATTGAAATAGTAATTAAATCGGTGGTACTTGCTAAGATTAGTTTATCAAACGTAATAACCTTAAATAAGAGCTTTTAAGTAAACTGTTTAATTTGAATGAGATTGAGTAATAGAGATTGGCATTCTTCGATTCCTCTCCATCATATTTCCTACAAACCTACCCGGAACTTGATTATTTTCCTTATTGCGATTTTGTATTTACCTGTCTCATATCCAAGTGTTTCTACTGGAAATGTCTGGGCGATTACGAATAATCCTAATCCTAATCCTTCGAGCTTGCAAGAATATAAAAATGATACTTACGCAGTCAGTGTGCAATATCCAGCGAATTGGGAAGTTAGACCAGGAGAAAACAATAGTGGTACGGATTCAACTATAGACATTGCCACGTTATCACCAAGAGAAAGTAATTCATCTGCGTCATTCGATCTATTAGTTGACTCGGTAGATTCTGGTCTGAATCTTAAACAGTATGTCTTAGATTCTATCACTGCTAATAAGGTTGATTTAAAAGATTATAAAGTACTTGAGACGGAAGTCGGTAATATTACTATTGCAGGGCTTCCAGGGTACAGTTTATTATATACCTTTTCAGACTCCGGGGAGATTATGAAGGGATTAGAAACGGGGATGATTAAAGGAAATAAAGTATATTTTGTTCAATATGAAAACTCCCAGTCTCAGTACTATAAAGACTTGACTACGGCGCACAAGATGATTAGTTCTCTCAAAGTCGGAACTCCTATCACCGTAATAAGAAGATAAATCAGTACGTTATTGACTAGAAATCACGAATGTTTTTAATGGCTGCTGTTATGCAAGATACTATTTTGCAAATATTACGAATCAAAAGCAATCTACTAGTAATAATTAGTCAAGAATAATTTCTTAGCATAAATTCAGGTAAAAATTCTCTGTACAAATTTACAGCATTTATTTCCTTAATTTAAATATATAACTTCAGAATATTTGGTAATGAAACATTACGTTACAAAACAATAAGGGTTCCTCTGCAGGTAATATGATGGAGTATGTACTACTTAGCTATTCATTAATACTGTTGTTAGTTTATTCCTCATATTTTCAAGAAAAGACCTCCTCCGTGTACGCTAAAGTTTGCAATGTCAATACCAATGGAAACGTGCCACAATCTTCATGTGGATCTTCACGACAGTTTCACAGCGGAGACAGTAGGACTCAGGCCTCGGATCGGACCGATGATGGAACAAATGGTGATAATTCAGATAGGACGGGTAAGCACGAAGACTCTAATCACGATTCCGGTGATGTCCATGATGACAATCATAGAAATGGTGGACACGACTCCAAGGATGATATTCCATTTAATCTGCCTTTTCCGTAACGCTCTCTGATCGTTGAAAGCATTTTAATATATTATTCTCCGTTTTTAACTCATTGGCATCATAATTCACTCGGGTTACATGCTCGGTTCTTCACTGTGGATCTAAATTATTAATTTTGAAATCTTACTATCGTCTGGCTGACTTAAAATTGACTGGTCCTAGTATTGAATTATAACAAAAGACTCCAATTGCAATAGGTGCATAATCAAATAGTAACAATGAACTGTATAATAGTTCGATGATTGTTTAGGACAATTATATCAAGATCGATGGATATTTTCAATGATAGCTGACTCTCACAAGATAGAAACAAACCCAACGACTGCTTCTACCCTCCTACATGTTCGTGTATACAGATGTCCACAAGAGAAAATCATAAGCTCTAAAGTGTTTCAACTTAATTCGGATACATGAAGATTAGACAAGACTCTATTTCTACTAAATCAAAGTTTGATACGTCAACTACGTCATTCAAAGATTATAGATCATTTGTCTTTTTCCGCACATCATAAATAATTAAGTTAGCTCGTTTTCAAACATTGTTTTCAACTTTTAGTTCGCTAACTGATGGAACACACCATCCAAAACGCCTTATAAAAAGAGGCTTACTGTAAACGGTGCCTGTCCTGTTTGATTAGTTTGGCCATTAGCTAATATAGAAGCAGATGATACGGGCGCACTAATAATCCCTTTTTGGCATGAATATGTATCTCCTAAGTTATCAGAGTGGACCAAAATTTTGATACAAGCAGTATATTCATCTCCTGGCTTAACTGCCCCGTGGGGAAATGTTACTGGAACATGTATAATGCCATCCCCATCATCCTGAGGGTCGAGTAATGCTATAGGATTAATATTATATGCAGATGTATGGTTATTGACCGTCACCCACACCTGAGCCAGTTTATCAGAGTAGTCAATACCCCTAATTTTCAAGATAATTGTGAATGTATCCTTAGAATCGCTACCTGATAATCGGGAGTCACTTGAGGAAGGTCCGAACGGGGTAACTGGCGTAATCGCTTTAGATGAATCCTGATTACCTGGCATTTGTGCGAACGCGGGTGTCAGAGATGTAACCAACATCGAATTACTAGTGACCAGCGCTACAGCAGCGGTCAGCAAAAGTATCGTCTTTGACGATATTGTGACCTTCAGTCTGTTCGTAGAAGAGCATGACATTAGGATATATTCAAACGATTTTCATTTTTATACAAGCTGCTAAATTATTATAGATGATATTATCGGAATTGTCTACTTATGAATTCTACCGTAAATTGCTGAATAATGTAAACAACAATGCATCTTCACCTATAATGTCTGAATTTGTCAAACAATAGAATTATTATCTTATTGCAAAAACGTTAAATGAGTAGTTATGTTAAAAAAATTGCCGGGGTACCCAAGCTAGGCAAGTCAGCGCAGTGACCTTAATAGGGGTCAGCCTCGAGATCTGTAATATGGGTAAGCTGATGTCCTTCGGGACTCGTGGGTTCGAGTCCCACTCCCGGCGCCAGAATCTGCTTCAAGAATAAAAAGTCGTGATTCCAGATTTAGCATACAATCTGAGATTTCCTTAAATGAGTATCTATTACAAAGTTTCAATATCGAAACATGTCCACCGTCTACACATTCAAATAATATTATTTATCTGCTTCAGTAAAATCACAGAAATGAAAGCGAGGTATTGTCGTAGTATCAAACTTAAAAATGAAATACTATCGCCTTAACACATCTCCAATTTCGTGTTCAAGATCCGATTTAATTATTTTTAAAAGTTGCTAAATTCAAGTTACTGCCAGATTGAGATCTACTCCATCTATTTCACAATTGCTAGAAATTCTCGTTTAGTGATAGATTTTTGACTGAAACCATGTAACGACTTTGGTTTCAATCTAGCGAAACCTGATTATGAGTACCATCGTAAAAAGTATTATTACAAATAGTAAAACAGAGAGAGTGCTCAATGCCATACTGCTAGTTCTACCCAGATAAGATAATCTGTAAATGATGTCCGACCTTCAAGAAATTCGAAGATAAATTGCTAGGAGATATTCTATGCAATATTTAATTGAACTTATCAGTTTAAGGCTCCCTAATAATATCGTCGTACTTCGAACATATGGCTTGTCATTAACTATGATGTCCCACGAATTCTCGTTGTCCAATTCTTGAAAAAGAATTTCAAAAATTAAAAAATAGAAAATACGCTACTTGTATTTTTTATTTTTTAGCTTTAGAAACTTTCTTCACAGTTTTTTTCTTTGCTGCCATCTAGAATTCATTGTATTAAGATTGGTATATAAGCCTTCTCGAACGAACACCAATTTGTGTAGTTTCTTTTTTAGAGAACAATGATTTATTTATTTATTTTATCTAAAATTTTAATTGATTTCATTATTACAAATCTTCGATTGATCTACATGCAGAATTGAGTGTCATTGAATCGTAAGTACACCACTAAGCGAGTAAACCATAATTGATTGTCGTCATTTGAATTAGCAATCCATTGTATTTTAATACATATGGTACAAGATGCCGTAAGTTAGTCTAATCAACACTTCGAAATAAGGGCAATAATTCACACGAATCTTACAAACTAACGTATTGGCAATCATGATGAGCGAAATTATTTTGTTAGCATTTGATTTTCTTTTTCGGTGTTTGCTAATGAACGTTTGACAAAACTTAATTTACCTTAGTTTGTTTTGGTCTTAATCCTTCTCGATCGCTATGTTAAGATAAAAAATTCTAGCAGATCTGATTATATTTGTAAAAGGAAAAATTAGATTTAGTGCAAACTAATTTTAGAGGTGTGTTTAAGCAATTACCCAAAATAACATTTCATCGTATCAGGCATTAACTATACCTGTGGTAGTAGGGAGGAGGAAGATTGATGGCAGCAAAGAAAGCCTCATTGGCGGCTGTATGCAATTATCGCCAGAGACAAACTTTTAATCTCCTTCTACCACTACCCACATTTCATTAGGTCAGGTCTAGAATAAAAATGGATGCTATCCATTATTTGTAGAGGTTACATCTTATTACACGAAGAATTACTTTAATTTTCACAGATTAATGATATTCGTGCTTAATAACTTTATAAAAAATCTACGGTTATATTTATCAAATATTGTGCATTGCTTTGCAAATATTACAAATAACATCAGGATATTGTACATTATTATAAAAACAACTGCTCATTCCGATGAAAATCCGAGAGTCGAAAACTCATTGTGAAACCAGCAAACACAAAAGGTATGGGTCTATTTCCAATTAAGGCAATGGTTTGCCTACTAACTCCTCGTCTGAGTCGCATTATGATATGACCGAGTAGCGAAGGGCCTAAAGCGTCATTTTGTCACATACTCTAGAAATCGAGTATATCATCTTCAATTTCAACCATCAGCCTCTTGAAAGTATGTAGTCCGAAATATATCCTCAATTCCTACCTTCCAGAATTCTGTTTTGCAGACCTTAGTACTCCTAACCGATTATTAATGGCAATATCAATCGGTAACTTGTTAGGGAAGACAATATTTTCCCAGCATAGAGCCGTAAGCATTTCCACTAGGTTTTATATAACACTGATCGATTAATCGGCTGAGTTAAATCGCTTTTTCAGAGTCCATGGTCCATGGTAAGTATTTAATATTTCTGTCTCAATATGTCTAGAAGCCTAACAGTTGAGATTATGGTATTCTTCTCAATCGCCGTCGTTTCTGTTCTAAAACGCTTAAACTCCGCTCGTCAAGGATAGTTATATCCATTTAAGCTCATCTTAATTTATTAGTGGTCAGATGAATGGATATATTAAAGCGATCTTTTCTAGAGGTCTATGAGGCTGTTGGTAATTCTTTGTTTCTTAAACTCTGACGTATTTGTTCAAAATTTTAGTAAGACCTAAGTACAGGATTATGAATTTTGTATGCGTTGACAAACGCTATCTGTAAACGGTAACAAACATATTTTAGCTTCCTGGACCAGATCTTTTCGATTGAAGACATTAATGATCGGGTATTTTTAAGTAAAGCAGAATGACAGAACCTTATGACAAAGAATACTAAATTTTTAAGTCAGAGTGAGACACCATTGATTTAAGAAATTCTGATAAACGTAGTTGTAAAAATTATTGTTGACTCGATCTACATTCATTTAATCTATTCAAACTACTGACCACCACATCCAATTAACAATATCAACAGTTGTGAGTCAATTTTGGATCTGAGATTTAGCTTTATGTTCGATACCTAGGATGGGCTTTACGTAACCAAATATTGCTTTGCCAGTAATTGCGGATTTTGTCATTAAAGGCTTGTACTGCGTGACTGCAATAATAGCTATAGCGTCTTCTGAACCTACCGGCAAGCAGGCGGAGCTAAATTTGAAACTTCCTAATGATAGAATTAAATGTACTTCTTCTACTAGACTTTGCGAGATCCCAAATAGTAAGATTGGATTGGGGAGTGCGAGGCGTGAATAAGGTAATCTCTATCTATATGTGTGTGATAGAGTCATCGAAGGGCATATAGACCTCGTCAAGAAAAAACCTGTCACACATTGTAGGCTAGGATCGGCGATTTATTCAATAGCCACCACGGGATGCAACTGGCTGTGTAAATACTGTCAGAATTATGATGTTTTCACAAAGACGAAAAGTACATGACATTGAAATGACACCATTAGATGTAATCAATAGTGCTGGAAGTTCAGGTGCCGATTAGATTGCGTATACTCATAATGAACCCTCAATGTTCGTAGAATTTGCAAGAGATTGCAGCGTAGAAGCTCACAAACTGGTCTATCCAACATTTTAGTTTCGAGTGGTAATGATACGCCAGAATCCATTGCAATGACGAGGAAATCTTTGGAATGTATCACGGCAGATTATAAAAGAAGTGGCAAAGAAGATTTTATAAGACGATTTATAGGAATTCCATCTGCTTTACCAATATTTCAAATTTTAACTTAATTAAAAAACAATAATGCTATCCACGTTGAGACTACAGATCTAATAGTTCCTCAACTCGGGGATAATTTAGAAGCCGCAGGAACATTTTGTAGATTTATATTCAATCATCTGGGCCCTGACAATCCAATCCATTTCCTAAGATCACATCCAGACTATATGACGATGGACTTTGATATGACTCCTATTGAACTCTTAGTGAAGCATCATGCGATTGCAAAATCAGAAGTACTGCAATACGCATACATTGGAAATGTAACTTGTCACTCACTAGAACATACGTGTTCTCCTGAGTGTAATACAATCGCGATACAACGCTTTGGATTTGATATCGTTTCCAGTAACATTGACAGAAACAACTCTTGTATGAATTGCGGAAACCAGATCTCAATCGTAGATATGCCGGCGAAAAAAAGGGGAAGTCTCTTTCGTATTTCAACATGATACACCATACTAAATCACTTAGAAGTTTCCTTACAAATTTCGAAGCTACAGATACTGTTCATAAGAAGAAAGAGCAATTCAGGACGCTTATTTAATGGCCATGTAAAAGCCGAAGGAGTGCTCGTTTGGACTTCGACTAAAAGCATTAATAGCCACACAATTTTAATCATTAAAACAATATTGATCCTGAATATTTCCTACTGAACTATTAGGCCCATGAATATTCGACTGGGTCGCTGGTTTATAATGCTTAGAATGTACCTGGTGCCAATTCTAAATATTTGTAAAAACTACCAATGAATCCTCAATTAGACATAATTGCGTTTCTTTCTGTCAAACGCGAGTCATAATATCGACTTCATCTGTATACTCGTATACTACGTGAGATTAATTATTTAGTTTCTGCATTTCTTACAAATCACGAATGTATGCGCAGCATTCTTATTCTTATCTATTTTTTGATCAAACTGCCATTTACAACAGAGCTTACAAATTGCTGTTGCTATTTTCATTGCTTAGACTCCTGTATCTCGGAAACTGACTTGAATATTTTGTCATTAAAATTATAATATATATGCCTTTATTAATTATATATATTAGTCATAATTACAAAACTCTCTAGTCGTAGTTTTCTTATCTCATCATAATCTCATAAGATCACATTTATTGTATGCTCTTACATTTAATCATAAAGAAATATTATCTGCAACAATATTAGACAGTACAGTGATAATGAGGGGAAAGATATCTTTATTCATTAAATTATATCTAGGACTTTGTATTATTACGAACTAAATTGGATCAGGATGATCTAACAACTCAACATAAAGATACAAATATTGAAACACACCTTACGATTCGAAACACACAGGCTGAGGATATACCCAAGATAATCCGACTTCAGAAAGAATCCTTCCCATATTTGGCGAAATATGGCAACATTTGGCATACTGAAGAATTAGAGAGCCATATTAGAATTTTTCCCCAGGGACAATTCATAGCCGCAGAGTCAGATGGTACCGTAGTAGGTTCTGCAAGTACACTTATTATATCACTCAAGCCAGAATACGCAGAACATACTTGGTGTGAGATTACGGCAGATGGTTTGTTTACGAATCATAATCCTAAAGGAGATAGCCTTTATGGTGCAGATATATCGACTCATCCTAAATATAGGCATGAAGGGATTGGGACTATGTTATACGGAGCAAGAAAGGAATTAGCATTGAGACTAGCATTGAGGAGAATGATCGCAGGGGGCAGGCTATTTAATTATTGTGAGCAGGCCAGTAAGATGTCTGCACTACAATATGCGAACGAAGTAGTAACTGGAAAAATGCACGATCCAGTCTTATCATTCGAATTGGATAACGGCTTTAGATTTATAAAAATACTACCTAATTATTTGTCAGACGTAAGATCTCTAAATTTTGCCAGCTTCATTGAATGGAAGAATCCTCATATTACGCCTTAATAACACGTACTAGTTTCATACAAGATCAGGATTTCTCCATTTTCTTTGAACTGGACATCGCCACCGACGTGCGGTAGATATTCTTTTCCAAAGTGTGTCAAAAAATAATGTAGTTTAACATTTACTAAGGACGTTACTTACAAAACAAATTTGCTCCTAAAATTTACATACAATTACATATATTATGAACTTATTTCAAGTATTACGGATATTTATGTAACGGTTGAAAAGAAATCAACATTTATAAGATCTTTATATATTACAGGCGATAGATGAGTAATAGAGAGATTCCATCGCAAAATCCACCGCTAACGTCTAGTAAGAAGGGGGTATCTAAGGATAAGATGAGAATCGTTGTGAATCTTTACGAATCTGGTATAGCTGAGGAGTTTATTGCCATGCAACTCGATTTAGAGATCCCTGAGGTAATTAGAATTCTTAAGGAAGAAAATATGTACAAAGATTAAGAAACATTATTGAGCAATCAAGTTTGGTTGATAACACTAATTTCACAAGCAGAGAGATGAGCTTAAGATTTGTGATCATACGATTATGTTGGTCGGTATGTTTTTCCAAAGATTGATCACAAGCGATTATTCACATCGTATGTTTTCAATTTCTTCAACTCAATTTTTGTAAAGTACGTGGAACTAATTTCGAAATACGATCGCAGCTCAAAATATCGACTCTCCTAAAATTTGACATTATAATGCCTACAAGCGTATGTTCGACTGCCCGAATATCAGATACCCATCTTGTCTGGACGTTGCTGTAAATGCAGATCCTTTTATCTAATGCAATTCTAAATCATCTATGCACGAAAGCAAAGGGAATTCATTTTCTAAAATCCTTGTAGCCGTTGATGGCTCCGAGGCGTCAATTGAAGCAGCTAAATATGCGACCCAAATAGCAAACAAATACGAATCAGATTTAGTCGTGCTGAATGTAATTCTCTCAGACATTTCCATCTTTGGCCCTGATCCTCCTACCCATGTAAATGTGCTGAAACAACAAGGTCAGGATATTCTAGACAAAGTAAAAAAAGTTTCCATAGATAGTGTATTGGATAATAACGGAACAAGAGTAAGACTAGAGATAATTGGCTCTCCGTCTGCCGTAAGTGGAATCGTAGGATTTGCCGAAAAGGAGATGGTCAAATTAATTGTAATCGGAACTAGAGGAAGATCAGGCTTTAAGAAGCTCCTTTTAGGGAGTGTTGCATCTGGGGTTGTGAACTACTCTCATTGTCCAGTCCTCATAGTTAAATGACTTTATGTCATACTTTGATCCTAATAACATCTAAAATGTATATCTATGGTATTTAGGATAAAAATATGATTGACATAGATGGTTACACTTCCTACATTCGTTTTCGATTCGAAAATCATGTTATTTCAGTGCAAAAGTTAAATCATAAAAAGGATTGCAGTTCTGAACTTCTACGTAAGCTAGAATTTAATAATTGAGTTGGATAGTTGGCAAGTGGTTAATCGCTAATTCTCGTGATTCGCAATGTTATTCATGTGTAGACAGATGCATTTATCGTAACAAATTGAGATTGTATAATAGAAAACTATTAAAAAGCATTTTGTATGCTATCTGCTATGGAAAATAGGCTAGTATTAGCAATTGTGCTAACAGTATCTCTCGGACTAATACTTGCTTCAGCAAGTTCTGCTCAACCTCAAGTTATGGCACAAAGTAACACTACAAAGGCTTCTAATAATACTGATGGTAATACCAACGGATCGAATCAGACCAGTCAATCTAAACCTGCCAAGCCTGCTGCAACTGCGAATCAATTGGAACAAATGGGCAATAACACTGCATTCTTACAAGGTGGCGCACCAGTAGGCAAAAAGCCCAACTTAACTGTGGGATTATCCAAAGAACAGAACACCACGGGCGGACCAAGTAAAGCCAATATGACTGCACAAAAGCAATCAGGATCTACCGGCAGCTCAAGTAACGCAACCAGTGCTAACTCCACTTCCCAACCTCAAGGCTCAAGTAACGCAACCAGTGCTAACTCCACTTCCCAACCTCAAGGCTCAAGTAACGCAACCAGTGCTAACTCCACTTCCCAACCTCAAGGC
>JARBAU010000229.1 GCA_029237525.1 Nitrososphaerales archaeon
AGTATAACTCTTAATGAATTCCCCACATTGATAAAGTCATATAAAATGTTCCAATATTCTACTAAATTGTTTTATAATAATAAAAAAATCCTCAGCTGAATTAGTTCTAACAGTGAAAGGTAACGCATTATTTAGGCGCGCCTCTCACGTTTTATGTGTAGCTACATTGGGTAGGAAATGAAATAACAGTTTTCTCAGCTCTAATTGAACTCAATACAATTATTAATTACACTATACAACGAACATTCAATTAGGCCTTGAGAGTAAAACACTAACACTGTCTTAAACATTAACACCGTCTTAGTCGTGGCACTTAGTTCTCTTCTCTTATCATTTGTCGCCGCTGTTATACAAGTGGCTCATGCTGTTAATAATACCTAGATATTAGCTAGAGTATCTGAGGTAGTAGAATTAGGAACTCCATTTTAATCCAGCATTATCAAACTGATGTAGGAAAACCCCAGCCATTGGACAAAACTTCTACAGGAAATTTTACCGGTGAAGGGATAATTAATAGGAATTTGAGTATTACTGCTGCAGGAAACGCCACTGAGACATTTAGAACTAGTAATACTTCCATTATCCAAGGAAATTCAAAGTTTGTGACCGATAACAGAGATATAGCACCGTACAACTTCCAAGCAATTGGCATTTATAATCCAGATGGCACTTTTCAAAGTAGAGGAGCAGCATTTTTCGATAATCATGCCACCGGGGAACTCTCGTTTCTAAGCAATTCGGTAGGCATTTATAAGGACACAGTTGATGGCAAAGGAAATGGGACATTTCTTATGTGCGCTGGAAATAATTCAATCCCAATTCCTATACTAATTATCACATTCTGACCAATGAGTAGCATATAGTAGACAGGAAAAGCCATTTGCTACACCGCGTCTTCTTTAGATCTGTTTGACCATATCGAGAGGGAAATTATTAGAGATACAAAAAGAGAATCAATGTATACGTATGTTTTGATTCTATATATGATTACAAATTCCTAAGTATCGTAGCAGTTTCCTCAGCTGTAAATGCCTTGGGAGTCATAGTCATAGAACTGCCATGTTGGCTTCTAAATGATAATAGACTTGACATAATTGTTGCATCATCAGGAGCCTCTACAATTGATACACCATCATATTGTCCCAGAGTGTAGTATGTGCCAACCAACTTCCCTCCTGCTTTCTCTATACTATTTTTAAAAGTTTCAGAACGTTTGGTAGAATCCTTCACTGTCCTCAGTCCTTGTTCTGTGTACTTCCATAGAATAATGAAGTGAGCCATCTTCTTTTTGGAAATCATTGTCAATATAATATATATACCTATCTTGGTGCAGTATTCAATGATGGTATAAGGTTTGTATGATGCAGCAGGCCTAAAGTGAAGATAGAGCGCGAGCAGTATCATCAACATATATGCGCTAAAAGAAATATTTGCTATTTCTCATCCGGATTCATAGGTCACTAAACTATGGATAGAGTCTAGTTCAAATCCAATCCACTTCAGACAAAGATTTCAATCCTAATTCCATATGTGATTTCAGTATGTCAAAGATGGAAGAAAGGGCATCAATGGTTCTTGATAAGGACCAATTGTCATAAGATTTGCAGGCCAACCTATTTGGAAGCCATTTTCAAGTAGCCAGTTAATTATTTCATAATTTCGAGCAGGTACGAAAAAACCTGGACCAAGAATTGTAGATGCATTAGCAATCAATGTCTTTAGGTCCTCATTTGATTTAGCAACTGCGTGGCAGAGAATACCTATACCTGCGGCGTAGCCTGTGACAGCACTGTCTTGTTCTATCATAAATGCTACTCCTTGATCTACTGCCTGACGTAACTCCATATCCCGCGAAAATCCATTTGCTGATTTGCAAAGCTCGTTGCACACAGAAATATCATTATCATCTAGAACTAGGCGCGCGCTGCGATTATTATCACTATTTAGTGGTTGCCCTTGCATCAAAAATAAAGGTTCACGTAGATTGAAACCGCACTTTGTATACAATACGAAGGAACGAATATGACTTGGCGATTGTACTAATCTAATCTGGTCATGGTTATGTTTATGAGCATGACTAAGTGCAGCATCCATCAATTTTCTACCTATACCGCCGCCCTCAGCAGTAGGATGGACTGTAAGCGGGCCTATCACTGCCACAGGTGAAGGTGGAAATTCATGGAGGAATATACTTCCTAATATCTTGTCTTGTCGTTCTGCTAAAACACCCCATGAATTTGGATTACCAAGAAGCATTCTGATAAGCTCTATGCCAAACTCCTCAGAAGGCTGCTCGGATGGATAACCGTGGGCAGAAGAAATGGTCTTGTGTGCTTCGTAACCAATCTTGCCACAGGACTCTACATCTTTTTGTTCAATGGGCCTGATAGTTAAACTCAATTACAAATTACTAGCAATGAATTCTAATATTAAAAGTAAATTGATACGAAGACAAACTATGTTATATACCTTATTTGGCGCGCCTCATGATAGACATACTCATTCTTTCATGAGGTGAGATCGCATTTTTACATCTCAATCAGGAAAGTTGTTTATAATTATCTTCTGTCATACGGCTCTTCTATATACAGTATCTCTAATGTCTGAATATCTTCATGTGGATTAGACAAGTAGTTAGTGTTCTACACTAAATGAGATCTTCACACCTGCATGGTATTCCACAATCTTTCCAGAATTTGGATCTATCTTTGCAGTCATATCTTTAATTTCAATGCCATGTATTCCATGCAATGTCTTTTTTGCTTCATCAACTGCAGCTTGAGCAGCTTCTGTCCATCCTTTATCTGAGCTACCTACAATTTCAATTATTTTTGCAATATGAGTCATATCTTGTTATGGTATACATTTCTAATAAGCATATGATAATTGTGCAAATCCATCCATTAGTATCACTAGTATCACCTTATCCCACACTGTGCAACTAACAATAAAATGGACCAGTCACTCCCTCTGCTCAAAGTTCTCCAACCTATAGAAATCACTACGTTTAGTATGTCATGATTGCATAAAGAAAAGTGAAAAGGAACAGACTTAACGGTTAAGGAGATTAAGGATATGATATACAAAGCACTTCAGAAGAAGCAAAAGTCGATAGACCCGGAAAAGTTCAATACACGAATCGTGGAAGACAATCTAGCAGAGGTAGAAGCCATGCAGCAAATATATGCAATGATATTGGATGAAGAACTACAAAGAAAGAGAGACAATAATAATAACGGTCAGATGACTCTGAGGCCCATCGCAGGATAAGAGATTAAAATAAATTTATCTGATAGTAAAAACACAGCATAGGTAAGATCTAATTTGGTTTCCTTCTGCCCTGTCTATAGTCTCAAATGGATTGGCTGTGATATTTAGTCTGAGTCCGATTTCGCTTACTTATTTTTCCGCTCACAAGCACCCAAATCACGTCTAGCTTTAAAGTCCTGTGTCTTGTTCCCATTCCTAAATATTCGAAGGCTTAGTTAATTGCTCGAGTGGGCGGTTGATTGGGAGAAGTTAGGTTTTATCCAGTTTTATTCTCCGTTGACGATTTATTTATTTAGCTACTACCTTCTGGAGGTAGTAGTAGCTTGTTTGTATTCAATAAATCATAACGACCAGGATATGAAATCAATTCTGTAACTTAAGATATTGTAAGCTGATGATCTATTGTAAAATATATTACCCAAAATCACCTGTTAGGATAATTTCCATGAGACTATTTTGCTCCTTTTATGATGTGTTAGAGCTTGAATGCAACACCGTCATACAGGTTGTTAGGCAGATTGGTGGCATATAATAATGCCACATAATAAGATAAAGTATATGGTGGAGTCATACACTAAAGAGCAAATGATGGATATAGGTAGTGAATTCATTGAAATTAATGCTTCAAATAATCATAATAGTGTCAATGTATCTCGATCATTTTGGAGGATAGACTATTGTACTGGAATAGCAATATTTTGGAGTGACAAAAGTGAGGATGTAAAAGACTTGATTAGATACGAAGGGACTGCAGAAAACTATCTTAAACAACGAGGATGTGAGGACATCCAACAAGAAGATGATTTGGGAAATAGGTATACCTTTAGATCAGTTGAAGAGGTAAAAGCCTGATGGCAGTTAGCTACCGAAATCTGATCTAGGAACTGTTTTTCAACAAATAAAGCCCATTTTGTAGCATACCATGATCATTATTTAGATAGATTGTCTTCTTTGTAGCGCTTAATTTTTTAATAGATGATATTAGGACATCCAGTTCGGATTGTGAATAGATATAATTATACCATTCCTTATAGCCATGTATTCTAAGATACATAGTATTATTGGTAACAATTCTAGTGCGTGGCAGCTGTGGAGCGTCAACTGAGCAAAAAACTAATCCTATATTTTCTATTTTATCTATCACTTGCCACCATGACGGATCTCTAAATTCTATAACAGCCTTGTTATTGTCTAAATTGATTTTATTAAAAAAGTTTTTTACTATTTCGAGATTGTCTGACGAATATTTGAATGTAGGCGGCATTTTGAATAGCCAGAAGTCGATCTTATCGTATATCTTATAAAGTGTTTTACTAAATTTGCCCCATAATTGCAAGGCTCTTTCTCCCTTTAATCTCGTGTAATCTGTGATATAGCGATTAACTTTAATAGAAAAAGAAAAATAATCAGGACAAACAGATATCCATGTATTTATCCAGGATTCCATAGGAAAGCGGTAATAGCTGGCATTAATCTCTACAGAATTGAATCCCTGTTTTACATACCATTGAAAAGGTGAAGGTTTTCCCTCGTTCCAAGAATATGAATAACCTGATGTTCCTATTTTTGTCATATTTGACAATTTTATCTCCCATATGCAATTTAATGTGCATTAGTAATAACAATTATTTCTTCATTCTAGATAAATGCATAATCAATGTTCATCCTTTATAATATCTGTTATTCGGAGACCTTGAAAATTATGACACAGTAGTAGAGTATGAAAAGACAATGAATAATATTTCTGGCTTCTCTAAAGTACAATGGATGAAGACTGTTTGCTGACTGATTACACAGACCAGTAGATAGCCATAATCCTAAAGTTGATTATGATTCGTTTTGACGACTATGTAGTTTACTTTACGATTAGAAGAACCGTCACATAGTTTAGATCGACTTCTTGACGCTATCACTTCTTACGGGAATAGTAGAAAAAGTGAACGTAGATGTAAGGATTACATACACTAGTGTACGCGCAGATCTCCGAATCCAAATCAAACTTGTCACTTATTTGAGCCTATCTCGTACATCTTGCAAGGATGAATAATGATGTACGACGTAAAAAAAAAGAACCTCATGACCATGTTCAGATATGGAATACACGCTACTGATACTAGATAATATCAGCGAAAATTTCTATCTAAATCTGACCCTTTTCACTTATCATCAAATGTATAAAATACTGTGGAGCATCAAAAATAACAGATATGAAGATAGTGAATTAAAAGTACTTGGATAGTATCTCATCAAGGTCTTGCGTAAAGTTTTCGTAAAGCATTTCATTTTCCTTTTGCTCTAGGCTTATCTTACCTATTTTTTCGATTTTCGATAAAGCATGATCAAATTCTGCTAAACCGATAACCGATTTTGCTAGTCTATTTGATAAAAGGAATACTGAAGACATTATATCATTAACTTTGTCAGTTTCAAGCTCAATACTCTTTGAATATGGGAATATATAGTCAAGGCATCCTCGTAATTGTTTTGCTGACGCATTTAGACATTCTACATCTCCTTTACATTCTGATGTCTTTTTGCTCCATTCAGCTATGCATTTGCTTACATCCTCAGAAAAATTAGTCAAACTATGTCTACATAAATAAATATACATCAGTAAAAAAAAGTTTACAACGCAACTTTAAATCTGCAACGAATAACTTTCAACCCATATCATACTTTATGTAACTTTTATGATAACTGCAATTGGGCTTGCACTGGGTGAGGCGTAACACACCATAAACAGATGGCAAAATCCGAATTTTATTTCTGACCCTCAGGTCTAGTACACCATAGTAAAGATCAAAACCATCCTATTACAAGACGAAATCGAGGATTAGTATTTCCTAGTAATCCTAGTCTACCATATCTTAGTTTACCACATCAATTGCCTATTTCATTTCCCTTTTCAAAATTCTGATGATGTACTAGATCATCTCTAGTTTGAAATGACTTGCCGCACATACTACAGATGTATTCAGACATAGCAGTAGGTGTAACTTCAGGATAGTCGCTTCTTTCTTCATTTAGATTTACTGCCTCCTTCTCTTTCGTACCAGTATCAGTTGTTATATCACGTGTTCTAACAACGGGATTGTTACGCGTAATATCTGCTATCTGATACTTCATTTTCTTTGCAGAATCATTCTCTTCAATTGCTTTTTGCACTTGATATATGTCTTTAAATTTAATATATCCGTCCAAGCTCTGAAATAATGAGATTACGTCAATATCATTACTTACGTTTGATATATATTTTAAAATACCTTCCATAAAGGCTGGAAACTGCATTTGTTTATTATCCAGTAATTTTATTGTGGATTCTAGAAACTGTTGGTCATTGTTAGCTCTAATCAATGCGTGGTTGATATCACTTGCACTATAAGTTGGTTTATATCTAGATAAATTATCAGCAGTAACATCTTCTCTAGTCTCTCCAGATTTTCCCTTTTCCATTACTTGTTACCAGACAATAAATTTGATAATAGTTTCATAGTCTGACTTGATTTAATGATATGACATTTAATATTTGTTGATGCTTATCAATTGTTTGGGTAGTTGTTTATCTTTTAATAGTGAGGAAAGTTCTTTAACTGCTTTTTGTGCAGCCATTTCTAAACCAAGAGCTTCACCTATTGCAACTGGCTGCAAGCTGTAGTTTCTAAATATGATATTGAATATACCACATTGGGTGCTGAACTGATGTGCAATCAAATCTATCATATATTTGCGAGCGACACCATTTACTGTTCAAATCTTTGGCCCAGCTCGTAAATGCCTGCCTAGCAGGTTCAGCACCCAACGTAAACGATGGAACTATCTATCTTATTAATTAAGCATAAGTCATTATGCAAAAATGGCTCAGATACTAAATTTAGCGTATAAGACAAATCTTTACATAATACTGGAGTTTCTGGCACATGC
>JARBAU010000230.1 GCA_029237525.1 Nitrososphaerales archaeon
GAACCGAGAGATGGAATAGGTGGTCATTGCCTACCAAAAGATACTAAAATGTTCTTGCAATCATCCAAATCAATAAAAAGTAAGATATTGGCATCAGCAATAGAAGTGGATGAAGATTATAGAAGGTATAGGCAAACTAGAACTTTAGTTGTGAAAAGCGATTCACAACACTCTTTCGAAGAGAGTAATTCAGATCTTTACAAGTCAACTTAACCTCAAAATAAAAGTTGCTGACAGCGTTCAAATAATCATGGTTAGTAGAAAATCTTTATGAAAACAAAGGAATCGATAGTCGTATTCGGTGCACATCCTGACGACATAGAGATAGGGATGGGTGGAACCGTAGCAAAGCTTGCTCAAAAAAATGATTATGACGTCCACTTGGTAATTGCTACGCTACCGAATTTCGTTAAAACAGATACTAAGGAGGGGCGTCAATCGGAAGCAATGTTGTCTGCAAAAGTAATGGGATGCAAGGATCCAGACCTTCTTGATTTATCCCCAGAAGAAGTGATTTTCAATCGGAAATTCGTGGGAATCATAGACAAGATTATTAAGGAACGAAAACCGGAAGCAGTATTCACCCAGTGGATTGGTGACTCGCATCAAGATCATCAAGCACTTACCAGAGCAGTCATTGCAGCATGCAGAGATCTGAATAATATTTTCATGTATGAGACCACAATCCCGGGGGGTGTTACCGAGTGCGCCTTTAGACCGCAGCTTTATGTAGATATTGCAGGAACTATAGAAGTGAAAAAAGAGGCATTGAATTGTTTCGATTCGCAAAAGATTCGGTGCGGTGAATATTGGATAGATGCAATCATAGGTAGATGTAAGTACAGAGGATATCAATTAAATACGAAGTATGCTGAAGCATTTGAAGTTGTCAGAGTATCAAAGTGGTAAATCGTATAAAATAATCTTACCAATTAAATGTTAGAAATAATCAGGGACAATTGAATTACTTTCTATTACTCTTCTTTGAGATGACGTATTTAAATAAGTCGAATAATCAACGTATACTTCGTTCCAGTATCTCATGCATAACAATTTTTTGTATTTTCTTGCGGTACTTTCTTGATTCATGAATAAATTCCTCAGGATTATATCTGGTTCATTGATCCCTGCTACTGCTCGCATTGGAGACGTTGCAGAAAATCTTGGATTTATCTCAAAAACCTTCACTTCATCTCCTACTTGCATTGCTTGTACATTGACAGGTCCACGAGCCCCAATTTTTAAAGCAATTGCTTCAGCAGGCTGGCGTATATCACTGAAGTTATCAATTATCGCCTTATAAGTCTGACCGTGCTTGATTGTCTTTTGAATAGAAATAGATGACAGTACTTTAGTACCTTGTTTGTCAATGGTTACACCAGTCGTGTACTCGGTGCCATTTGTTCCAATATACTCCTGAAGTATAGGTTTCCATCCAGCTTCCTCAATTTTCGAAATGTTATACTGTAGCTCGTTTTCATCCTTTACTACTGCAAAATATAGAGAACCATATCCTTCTCTCGGTTTTACCACAAGTGGAAAACCGTAGCGAGAAATGAAATTGCACTTGTCATCTGGTAGGCTTGATTCTGTTCTTGAAAAGTTATTACTTGCCAAGAATTCATAAGTCTTCCATTTGTCTCTAGCAAGTTCTAACACAGTTAAAGGATTAGAAATGATTTTTGCGTTAGTTTCAGCTTCTATTCTGCGTTGGTATTTGCCGAGAACCAACAGCTCTTCATCGGAGCCGATAAAAATTGCATTTATGTCATTTTTTTTAGATATTGAAATGATACTATCAATATAATCTGGCGACGATGAAGCTGGCACCAAAAACCCAATAGCGTTGCACCTATACAACCCTGCAGCTTGAGTATTGGCATCTGCAGCAAAAATTCTATAAGAAATTGAATCTTCGTTTAAATAGAGATTTGCCCAATTCAAGCATTTCATAATTCCTTCCCCTATTATACCACCAGCTGCAGTGACAAGCACATTAAGCTGAATTCTTTTACTCATTATCCAATCGCATTTCAATTATAACATGATTTTGGTGATCTAGTTACATAGTCAAGGAGACCGGCGTAGCGAGATGATCGTTAGTTATAAGACCCGCCCTCCATTGGGCCTCGACACCATTCATGCCGAAGTTTACTGCATAGTCTATCATGCAAGGCTTCAAATTAATCGCCGATCTTGCTTTATTAACAGTCTTAATAGTGCGACGAATTGTTCTCTGAGATTCCTTTAATGGAAATACTTCACTTAAAATGTCATTTATAGATTGTCCAGATCTAATTCTCATTGTACGTTCACTAATCAACGGGACTATACGTTCAGCAAATCCAGAATCCATACCTTTCAATTTATCCAGATATGATTCTAGTTCTTTCTCATTATTTACTCTTATATAGTGGAGTGCTTCTGACTGCCCAATACCCGTATAGACATCATCTGAGGGCCAAACAGTGGTTAAAGGCATGGTGACTTTGAGCTGCTTAAATGCGAGGCTGCTTACTAGCATGTAACCAAGGCTTCCACCTGTTCCGGAAGCATAGCATCGAATACCGAGTTCTCTGGCAAGAAGTAATAAAATTGGAATTGCTCTAGGAGATATTGAATGTATCTTGTCACCTGACAAATCAATGTCATTCACCGAGCCAATTTCAATTCTAAGATCATTCTTGCACGCTATACATTTTCCTACTAGATATAGGTGTTGTGTCTTGGTTTCCACCAATTTGGCAGATCCCTTACTTCCACATTTACAATGCAGCCACACTGGGGCATTAAGATAAGAGCTCGAACTAACACCAGTGTTGATCCCTTGACTGGTAAATATAGCCTCACTTTCGTTCAAAGCTACGGCATATTTTTTATAATTAGATATCAGGAATTTGAACCCGTTTTCAAAAACTTCTGGTATGTCAGACAATCTAACGAATAGTGTATCATATCCCCAAATCCTATTCACAAGACGAGAGATTATAAATGAATTAAAATCCGCGTAGGATTTACATCTTGAATAGGATTCTAGAACTTCATCCCACAAATCATCGAAATTTTTTATTAGCTGAGATTTGTCTTCTCTCCTCAAAAATAATGGTGAATTCGCGTTTCTGAGCCAATAATATACTTGGTTACGCCAAAAGTCTATCAAGGAACTTCTTGGAGTATCCATATTGTGCATCAATCGCCACCTATCGTGAGCCCTAATGGGAAACCTGAGCTCAAGAATACCGTTTGCATTACGTACACTAGGCAGCTGGGCGTGCCTTATCCAAAACTCATCCATGAAATCATGGTCGACAATTAGAAAGAGATTCACAAATTTTCTACTGTTATCTCTATGTTCAGCTATGGATTTTAGGCATTGCAATAGAATTATTTTCTTGTATACACCTGCGAAGGCAAAGAGATTAGGCTGATGGATTGAAACCAATATTTCGGTGGAAGGCTTTTGTAACGCCGAAAGGGATTCGTTGATTTTGGAGTTATTAGTGCCTGCTTGATGATGGAAATTGTCTATATATTTGACAATCCTTGCTCTATTTGACATAATAGTCCCAGCCATCGCCGAGGATTGGTTGGTTCGAGAAAAAAGTTTATCGATGGCTTCGGAGAGGCTTTCAGGAAAAGAAGAGATATAATCACCGATTACCTGATTTCCAACTGTTTCGAATTTCGAAAATAGAGATCTCACGCTGTGCCGTTGCCCTATTTCCGATGTAGCCATGTAATTGTTAACTAACATTAGAAATCCCAACCATTATATAAATTTCCGTCCAAACGTCTGCAATCGTCAACTATTTACTATACGACTCTGAAGGCCAACTAATTTAAGAAGTTTTAATCTATGTCATAGTAGAGAATAGTGTAAGATTATCACCTAAAGTCTTCACAAAATAATATAACAGTAAAATGATTGAGAAGATTGTAAGATAAAAACTGATCGAAATTCTCTATACAGCTGATTTGTAATACTTAGAAGCGTTTTTGGATTCTTACAGTGAGTTTGCAGCGACGATAAGGTCGTTAATATTCTCAAAAGATCCTACTGAGTTGAGACTATGGGCATCGCTTCCCAAGTGAAATCTTACTCCCTTAGCTTTAAATGTAAGTATCCAGTCTAACGGCGGTCGACGGTACTTTGAATTTAGTTCAACCACTTTTCGATTTTGAACGATTTCCTCTGCGATCGAACGTATTTCAGATTCGCTGACCTTCATACCAGGTTCTGGAGCCAGGTGACCTATGACATCAACCGTCGGATCTCTAATAACTGATTTTAGAGCATTTATCCAAACCTGTTTATTTCCAAAAACAGAATGAAAGCTCGCTATCACAAAATATTCGGTTCGATATTCGCTCGGACAATCAATATCACCATTTTGAAGAATTTTTGCCTCGAATCCGGATAAAATATCTAAAGAGGAGGCAATAGCACACCTTTGTATTTCATCCAGGTATTTCGGAATCCAATCAGATGATTTCCTTACATGTTCCGTAAATGCTATCTTCTTTAATCCTTTACTTTTTGCAATTTGAATTACATTGTTTATGGTTAGATCTGGATCAGAATGATCATTATATGTCGAATGAATGTGATAATCAGCTAGTTTGTCCATAGTATTAACTGCTGCCTTTTGCACTGGTTTGGTTGATAGCTAATGATTAAACTAACCTACTATATATATAAATATTTATTACTTCGATAAATATACTATACCTCTTGGTAATGTCCGTTGGCTAGACCTGAAATATCTGTAGTTCTTGTTCCAGGCGCAGCCGCACCATCGGGCATAAATGCAATCAAGTCTTTGAGAATGGGCGGATATAAAGGTAAGATTGTTGCTACAGATTCAAGTTATCTTTCAGCTGGGTTTTTCATGTCTGACTTTAACGAGGTAATCCCTGAAGCTGATAATCAATCATTTCTGCAGAGATTGTTGGAAATAATTAAATCGCATAAGGTTCAAGTTCTTCTGCCTACTTCAGGTTATGATATATACCCTTACAGTGAGCATCGAAAATTACTGCAGGACATGGGAGTACATGCAATAGTCAGCGATAGAAAGAGCCTTGAAATTTGTCGTGACAAGATGCAGACCTATCACTTTCTGCGGAATAATTATTCCTTGCCTTTTACTACGGAAAATGCTAACAATATCAACCAGTTCCCAATCATCGCCAAGCCAAGATTCGGAAAAGGTAGTCGTGGTATTATTAGGATCGATGACGAATCTGAGCTTAAATATGTTTCATCAAAAATGGATGATTTTATTTATCAGGAGTTCCTTCCCGGAACAGAGTACACGATTGATGTCCTATCTGATCTGAATGAGAAATCTATGATTGCCGTGCCGCGGATTAGAATTCAGACAAAGGCTGGGATCTCCACAAAAGGTAAAATTGTACGAGACTCTAAGCTCGAAGATCAGTGTATGGATATTGCTAATCGTATACGGATAAGAGGACCATGTTGTATTCAGATGAAGGAATCTGATGACGGCAGTCTGAAGCTTGTTGAGGTAAATCCAAGGATGGGAGGAGGTACAATTTTCGCAACCCTAGCTGGAGTAAACTTCCCATCACTTTTGTTAGATCTTGTCGAAAATAAGAAAATTGTTCTACCCAAGATAGATGAAGTTACGATTGTAAGATATTTCGAGGAAATCGTGATTAGAAATGAGGTACATCGGAATATTGAATCTGATATTATACCCAAACAGAATTATCTGGCATAACTTCGATCCATTTCACTATTCTAAAATTATCCTCTAGCAGGATCTAATTAACTCACTAAACTGTTACTCCCTCACTTGCAGTATGATGATTAGTGAGAAATAGTTCAAGAACCTGTGGACCCAACTTCAACCTGAGTTAATCATTTGATTGAATGTCATATATGCTCCCTGTTTCTGGTTTTAGTAATGATTGGACAGCTCCGAACACACTTATTCATATTTCACATGCCTGCTGGTAGCTGTAATCTGTTTTCTAATATGGTGAGAAGCCACCATAGTGACATTGTTAACAACTGGATAAATCTTGCCATGTGTAAATTTAGCTGGCTTTAATTGGCAGAACCTGCGATAGGTATGAAACGCAATCTGGCCCAAAGTAAGGATTATTCGAGCTTGTTTTAGAATCTGTAGTTTCTTTAGAAGGTGGCCAGACCATTTTTCTATTTTCTATTGATAAAGGCAAATTATTTAGAGTGGGCATTTTACCACGGAGATGATTTGAGCCTTTAGAACTTGTCAATCATGTCTCTAATCACTAGTTTGAATGTTCGCCTTGTTTTCTTATTTATTGGCTGACAGAGCCACCGCCAATAAAAATATGTCTACCTATATCTACACCATAAGCAGCTGGGGTCATATCAATTATTAAAAACTTGGCTCTAAGGTCGCAGCAGCTGGGGATATATCTTAATTCATATCTTTCATTTGCGGATCGCTTATTTTTTGATCTGTCTATATTGGCAATGTAATATGGTAAACGTGGAAACAGTATGCAATAAATAAACCCTCTTGTCAAATCTGAAAAAATAGGATTCACTTGAAAGAATAATATGAAAAAGCTAAGACGAAAACCCATTCAGTAGTGTTACTGGCACCAGATTCATTAAAAAATCTCGCTCCAGTAAATCAATGCGATCAAGATGATGGTCACACTTAGAAATCAATGTTTAAGGCCCATGTATGATTGAACAACTTTTCGTCAATAGTAACTACATGACAAAACAAGTGACTCGATATAACTAGGTATCATAAATGATTTCTGATTGAAATCATTAAACTTATAATTATTGAAGACTATGTATATGAGGTAAATGGAATAACCTTGTGCTGCCATTGGACCAATCAGTAGGATGGCTTTCAGTAATGATTGCTCTAACGGCTGTTGCATATAGAATTAACGCGATCGATGCTTCTGGCGTCATTGCTGCAGTACCCGTAGGATTTCTAACGTTATATTTTGGGGGTGTCACGTGGTTTTTGGCATTGCTTTCTTTCTTTCTAATTGCGTCGTATTATACTAGACATAAATATGAACAAAAGGAATTAGCTGGTTTTTCGGAGAAAAATAGAGGGGCTAGAGGCTGGGCCAGTGTATTGGCAAATGGGGGATTGCCAGCATTTTTTGCTATAATGTATCATTTTACTGGCAATGATAATTTGTATTTGCTCTTTTTTTCCGGTTCACTCTCATTCGCACTAGCTGACACGATCGCAACTGAGATTGGATTACTGAGTAGATCCGCGCCCAGATCTATTCTCTCTGGCAAACATATTGCAAGGGGGCATTCCGGTGGAGTTACTCTGAGGGGTGAAATGGCAGCGATTGCGGGGACCTTAGTTATTGGCGTAATCTGTGGCTTATTTTTTTCTAAAGATGAAGGTCAGTTTGCTATTATCCTAATTGCTTGCATTACGTCGGGATTGTTGTCTACGAACCTTGATAGTGTATTAGGAGAGAGTTTGCAATGCAAGTATAGATGTACTGTGTGCAATAAATACGCTGAAAGTAGAATAGTTCACTGTGATGTCGTTACAATTCAGCATAAAGGATTGCGATTTATTGACAATAATGCGGTGAATGTTATAAGCTCGCTATTCGGTGCCGCAATATGTTCCATTTTTATTTTGGCATTTAATACTTAAGAAAAAGGACCTGATGTAACGCTACTGACCTTTCCATTAGATCGAATATAGATCGGAAAGGCTTGTGTACCAAGCAAGTTACTAAACTTGATGGGGGATGCTTAGTAATCCTTTTTAGTATAATCCTTGATATCGATTCCAGTAAATTCGTGAGTTCTATTAGAGTAGCGGTAGTACAGATGCAATCATCACAGCATAAGGCAGATAATCTTAACGTTGCCTTGGAATACACCTTGCTTGCTGCAACTAAAGATGCAAAAGCGATCTTATTCCCTGAATTCCTTATGGCATATTCTCCTGAAAATCAAAATGCAAAAGAATTGGTCAGTACAGCAGAGTCTGTCAACAATGGAAAGTTTGTCGCTGCATTGCGAAAAGCAGCTAAAACTAACAATATTTCCATTGTGGCAACCATATATGAGAAATCTGCAAATAATGATCAACGGGTTTACGACACAGCGATAATAATTAATTCAATCGGAAAAATATCTTCTGTTTATAGAAAACTTCATTTATATGATGCTATGGGATTTCAAGAGTCACGTAAATTTGTCGCTGGTGATAAGATTAACAAACCAGTTATGCTAGGTCCTACAAAAATTGGCATCATGATTTGTTATGACATTCGATTTCCTGAAATGTCCAGAATATTAGTAGGAAATGGGGCTAACACATTAGTTGCACCCTCTGCTTGGGTGCATGGGATATTGAAGGAGGAACATTGGCTGACGATGCTCAAAGCTAGGGCTATCGAAAACGGAGCATTCGTGATCGCGCCTGATCAAGTCGGAAATATCTATAGTGGACGGAGTCTGGTCATAGACCCATTCGGCGTGGTTCTTTTGGATATGGGGAATAAGCAAGGTGTGGATATTGTGGATATTGATGTGTCCCGAGTTAAGGGTATTAGACAGACATTGCCATTGCTCAAAAATCGTAGAACTGACGTATACAAGAGAGATCTAGATGTATTTTGTAGGGATTGCAATAAAAGATAGCAATGCATGAACTGATCAATACGGTTTCAATCTAACAACCTAGTGGGGGAACAGTTGTCACACAGTTACAATGAAATAAGTCAGGAGCTAATTTGGATTCTTGTTTGTGCCATGAGATGAATGAATTTCAGTTCATAAATAGTGTCCTTTAACTATGTTGTCTCTACCTTTTTATACCTAAAAGGGAATATTGCGAATATGACAAATAAGGTCTGTGTCCTAGGGGCAGGTAGCACTACGTACGGCAAGCTTAACGAGAGTATTATTGAATTGGCCCTGAATGCTTCGAGAGAAGCTATTATTTCTGCTGGTATCACTCCGAAGGATATTGGAGCTGGTTACATATCTAATGTTTTTGGCGCTGCCGACAAACAAGTTCATATTGCACCTGTAATCATGAGCAACCTAGGAATTCCCTATGTTCCTGGCCTTACTATAGAGTCTGCATGTGGTTCTGGATCGGTCATGCTTCGAGAGGCTTTTGCCAATGTTTACGCTGGGTTTTACGATTGCGTATTGGCGGTTGGTGTAGAAAAAATTACCCATACTGGAACTGCCCAGAGTACTACTCTTTTCTCTTACTGTTCTGATTTTTTTTATGAAGGTGGTAATGGCGCTTCTTTTCCAGGCCTATTCGCTTCCATTGCTAGAGCTTATCTTTCAACCTATAAGGCGACTGAGGAGGATTTAGCGTATGTCGCAGTTAAGAACCACGAGAACGGAATGCTTAATCCGAAGGCCCATGTCAAGAGAAGAATAACGGTGGACGAAGTGCTAAGATCGCCCGTCGTTGCATCACCCTTGAAGCTATATGATTGCTGCCCATTTTCCGATGGTGCATCAGCACTTATACTTTGTAATGAAAAATTTGCGAAATCCAGTGGTAGACCTTATGTTGAGATAATTGGCTCGGGTAGAGGAGCGTCCCCTGCAGCAATACAAGGACGAGAAGACATTACGACTATACCAAGCACAGTCAATGCGGCAAAACAAGCCTACAAAATGGCAGGGGTTACACCCAAAGATATTGACTTTGCCGAGGTGCATGATTGCTTCACAATAGCTGAGGTAATCGATACTGAAGATCTTGGTTTTTTCGAGAAAGGCAAAGCTGCATCCCTTACTAGGGAAGGAGAAACTAAATTAACTGGAAGAATTCCCATAAACCCTTCTGGTGGATTAAAGGCCAAAGGTCACCCAATTGGTGCTACTGGTATCGGACAAGTAGTAGAGGTTTTTGAACAATTCACGGGTAAGGCTGGTCAAAGAACAGTGAAGGATGCAGAAATTGCTCTGACTCACAACTTTGGTGCGACTGGTGCTAGCGCCGCAGTACATATCTTTAAAAAGGTCAATTAACAGATGTCAAATACAAAACAACAAGAAGATCGTCACGGTGTTCGAGATAAATTCGTTAAATCTGCAATTGATGGAAAAATACTTGCTAATAGATGTACTAATTGTGGTCATTATATGCTAGAAACTGTTTATTTCTGTGAAAAATGTGGCAAGAATACTTTTGAAGCTGAGGAAGTTGACGGAAGCGGCACAGTGATTACATATACTATACTCGCGGTGGCGCCCGAGGGATTTGAAGACGCAGGATCTTATGCCTGGGTCGTTTTCAAATTGAAAGATAAACCTATTAGAACTTCGGGCTTTTTGAGTAATATTGTAAATTCAGCTGATTTGCCTATAGGCTCTAGAGTTGCCGTGACTGGTTATGACGAGAAGCATGGTTTACTACTTAAAAAGTTAGATTAACTGAACTATTTAATAATATCAAAATTTATCGCTTAGTGTATGGGATTGTACCTCGAGAAAAACAGAAAATGATGACTGTATGAGCTACTATTGATATAATCACTTTAGTTCAAGAAGAATGCAAAGACTGGAAAGGAGGTACAAAATATCAACTCCATTTCAGTCAATCTTTAACCAAGTTTTTCAAATTTAGCGATCCAATTTCCATCTTTGGTTTCTAGTACTACATTGCCAATAAATGTACCATTGCTATATACCTTTGCATATTCTTGATTAATTCCAAAAAAAGCTTGAAAGAGGTTTCCTTTCTTGTGATATCCTGCTTCTATAACCTTTGCCCCAACTTTACTGCTTGCGCGGACGACAACCTGCCTCGCAAATGACCAATCGCCTTTCCACGATATCATTTCAAATTCTCCAAAATTTCTTGTTATGAGAAATTTGCCACTTTGTATGGTTTCAAATTTTTTGTTGTGTTTCTTAGAGTACGCGTTCATCCAATCGACACATCTATTGGACTTCGACCTTTCAGCTGCAAAATTATTGGCTCCAGCCAATTCAAGCTATTCCATATCGATTAGGTATTTGTGCATTTTTCCTTCGACTCCACTTTCACCTATTCTACTCCGACGCATAGGTCTAGTCAATTACTCCACAAGACTATATTTTCAGTTCTAAGGTAGTGACACCCAAAGGCAAGATTCAGTAATAGTTGCTACCGAGTCATTCTATTTCACGGGATGAGGTATACCAAAAAGCTCCCAAGAATGATTCCAGCTACAATTAAACAAGTCACTATTATTCCTTTCTTTGTAGTCCTACGTTTAGTGTGGTTTGACTTGTTACCATATCCTTCTTCCAATAGTGTATCAATTTCAGTATCATCTCATATATATATCACGCCGTATGATTTAGGAAAAACGAAATCAATATTATAGAATAAAACTGAAATATCTTACTTGTGTAATCATTTGTCCTAACGGAAATATTATGTCTAGAAATTCCTCAAGAATCTCAATTGAATTTAATGACCTAAGCAATTCTGTCTACTTGATCATGTTAGACTGTGCCGCACTTCGCATAGTCTTGACAATGAATTTAACACACACTACATTCTATTACATTTTAATTTTTATAATTTCTAGAAGTACGTGTTAGACCCATAGACCAAATTCATCTGCCATTCACGATTCGTGTATTTCGCAGGTAAGATTTAAAACTTGTACTAATGGCTGCACCAAGGTTAGAACTTGGCATGTTATTTAAATTCTCGACTATGATAAAAATAACACGAAACCCGCAGAGTATTCAAAGATATATATTGTGCCAACTAAATTATATTAATTATGACATTGCAAAACGAAATTATCGGGGCGATGTTTTGAAGTATAAGGATAGTTTCTACTCAAAAATGAGAGAGTGACCGCTACAGAATATGGAAAGGGAAATCAATAATACATACAAACTGCAATGCCTGTATCGCAGATATAAAGATATTATATTTTTCAATAAGAATATTATTTTGTCTGGATTAGCATCTTTAGTAGTGGGCAGTTTAATTACTCAACTTTATGCATTACACTATGGATATACGAACAATTTTACGAATTCTGTTGTATCCCTAGCTGCAGAATATTCTGTTTTCTTTCCACTGTTTGCGTTTTTGTACTATCGTGACAATAAATTTAGATACGTAGATTCAGTTACTGGGAAAAGAAAAGGTGATATAATTAAGACTGACGTCAAAAAATTGATCGCAACTTTTTCTGTGTCAGAAATGATTTACTCGTCGTCGAAGGTCATAATAGGATATCAAATGCTACAAATGGCATTTTTGGCACCGTACCAAGCTGCTGTTGCTAGTACTATGATGTCATGGATCTTGTCAGCAGCTTCAATAAATATTATGATAAAGGTACTTAAGCTTTTTAAACGATAGTTACTTGAACTTCGGAGAATGTGTTATTGTTATCAAGGTTATAGGCGAGTTTAGTTATAGTGGGTAGAGTAAGGAATATCGGGAGGATTTTGATTGAGCAATATTTCCCAAGTTGAGCAATAAGCAATGTTAACCAAGGTTTATTCTCCGGATATCTATTTGTGTAAACAATCATCTACTTTTTGATGTTTGTTCTACTCCAGATTTCAAATCAGAATTGTGAAGTTGGTTCACAGAAGGAATACTTAAATTATCTACTCAAGCCCTCGTATTACCTCATTGCATGAGGTCTATGAGATAGATGGAAATTGATCATTGCTCATTTCCAGAGGACGCCCTTTACGATCCAGATAACTTTGTGTGGGCAAAGGTTGAGGGTGATAAATTGGCTCGAGTCGGCATCAATTCTGTACTGTCCTCGTTAGCTGGGAGATTGATCAAGGTTTCTCTGAAGGGAATAAATATGAATATCACAAAAGGGAGGAGTCTGGGCACAATAGAAAGCGGTAGATATTTTGGAGTAGTGCGATCACCAATTACGGGAAGTATAGTTGAAATTAATGATGCAGTAGTGAACAATCCTAAGCTAATAAATGAATTTCCTTATACTGAGGGATGGGTCTCAGTTATCAAGAACGAATACTTGAATTTGGAAATCAAGAATCTCAGTACAATCCAAAGTTGTCGTGATATCATAAGATCTCAGATACAACGACTGCATACAAAATGCTTTGTGGCATTTCCAGACCATGAAATGTATGAAATAGGAGTAGAATGTTCCTCAACCCTTGCGAAATTAGATGACTTGATAAAGCGAGTGGGTGCAGGTGACGTAATTCACATAGTTTCAGATGACGTAACCGCAGATCTGGAGATGATGAGATGGTCTGAGCTTCGTTCCCAGCCCATAGTCGAGATAAGACAAGAGAACAATCTCTTTCATATTTTAGTAAAAAAGTCCTCATGATTCACTCTGTTTTTAATGTAAAAGTATTGTGTTCCAATTTCGGGTGTTTCTTGCGGATTAGCATTAGATCCAGACATATCATTTTCGTTCTCTTGCTCTTGTATGAGCAAACAAAATTGAAGTTCATTGTTTCAATGATAATGACGAATTAACTATCCTGAGCTCATTCCACGAATATTCGATCTATTTCCATTTTGAAAATGTGAACTTGTTGGTGCGGGTATAGGTAAAATGGTAGTGGAAGGGTTAATCGCGATCAGTGTGGCACTTACGCCAATTATTACAATACTTATCAAAATAATTAGAACTAATTTCTTATTCATCGATTGAGAAGTGAGCTTATTTAAAATAAATGCTTCGGGGGGCTTTTTCAAAATACAGATAATAGTGAGCAACATTTAGAGGGCTAGGTAATAATCCCCAACACATCTTAGATAATGGTGCCAGTGAGGAATTTGACTGCGGACCCGGCAAGTGCCTTCCAGCAGAGTATAGATCTATTTTGAAACTTAATCAAATGGAATTGGGAGCTTTGGCATTAGCGCATTTTGATCGAACCCTTTCTTAACCTCGTCAATAATTTTACTGGACAAATCATCCACTCTGTTACTAATGTTGTCTACGGTATTTTGAGGAGAAGCTGCCTTGAATGTTGCACTTATCGTTCTATCCTTGTAACCTACTGCCGAAATCTTTGAGTAGATGTTGTATGTAGATTCGGATTTTCCTTCATCTGTCATTTTCCATGATTTTGATATTTTTCCATCGGGACCGGTAAAGCCCACAAACTGCCTTTCTAGAATTGATGAAGATGTTGGTTGAACATCTGTTGTTACCTTTGCTCCGGCTATCTTAGCATTAGTTGTGCCATCGGAAACAATAACCTTGATTGTTTGCTTTTGACCAGGCGCAATCGGATCCTTGCCAACGTCTAAGAATGCAACTAGTGTACGTGTAGTATTCGCGCTAGAATTTGTTTTAGATACGATGTTGGTAGGCTGAATGGGTTTATAAATCGAAGCAGTTAATTGCACTGGACTTGTTTTGCTCGAGTTCGCATGCAAAAGGCCAGTATTGGATTGATTCTGAACATTGCGAACAGGTATCACCGTGGTCGAATGACTAGGCTCGACTAATTTGTCCGGCTTCCCTGTAATATTAATACTATACCATTTGGATATTCCATTAGGCTGGCTTGGTGTATTGCAGGTCAGCTTCGATGTTATTTTATTTAGCCCTGCCTTAATTGAACTATATTTGCTACTGATAGTATACTTCCATGATGAATAATCTTCCCCACTGGGAGTGCTTTTTCCAGTAGGTGTGGTTTTTTGGTAGGGTTTCATGTCATTTAATAATAACAATACTTGGCAATCAGTAGCGGGATTATCCGAGGATATGCCAGAAACAGTGAGGATGCCACTGGTCGGGACTTGCTGACCACGCGGTGGTGAAACTATTTTTATCATCGGTACGTGCGATTGCGGTGACTTTGATAAGGATGCACTTGAGTTCTGCATATGAGGGCCTGTCAATGTCCCACTTGAAGAAATGGCCACAGCTGTATCAACCTGATGACTAATCGAGAGCATTCCAGCAAATATTATCACAATAATAATGATTGTGAGATATGATGTAACCAAGATGTCCTAGTCTATTACTCAGAACCATTATATTTAGAATCCAAAGCCAAGTTATATTCACAAAAGATAGAAGTTTCATCCAGATTTCCATAGCATATCTTATACTAGTAGAAACCTACTTTCTTGAAGAAATAATAATAGCATATTTCATTACAAACTAGTTTATTCTATCTTAATTTTGATGCAAGTCTTGTAGAGCTGCTGTAGTGAAATCTATGCCTGGAAGAGGGTCTTGTCGCCTTTGCATCATGATTTAGGTTGCAGTCTTTACAAACATTTACCATATCAATTAACAGAGCATTCGGCCCTTGCTAATCTAACTAGATAACATTTTTATTCAGTTCTCCTAGTAGACATGCCATTGTTGATTCTCTAAATGATATTGCATCAGACGTGAGAATGTGTCGTACTTGTTCATTATTTAATACTAGAACTAATGCTGTGCCTGGTGACGGTTCATCAGTTCTGAAAGCAATGCTCGTAGGCGAAGCTCCTGGAAGGAGTGAGGATCAACTTGGAACACCGTTCGTAGGAAAGGCTGGAAAAATTTTAGACAATATCTTACGAACGACTGGAATCAATCGATCCCAACTTTATATTACTAATATCGTCAAATGTAGGCCCCCACACAACAGAAAGCCAAAATCAATCGAGGTAATGGCCTGCAGAATGTATTTGAACAGGGAGATTGCGGTTCTTAAACCGAGGATAATTGGCTTGATGGGTAGGACGGCATACTCGACTTTAATCGGCGGAAATGGATTTAGTTCGAGCCGTGGTCAAATTTTAGAAATAAATGGACAGTCCTATTTTATTACATTTCACCCTGCAGCTGCGATATACAACAAAACTATAAAGGAGTCATTGAGAATTGACTTTACTAAATTGGCATTTGAACTTGGACTGAAATAAAATAAAATACAAACTTCCTTTTTGTTCGGCTCTTGGGAGAGGGTGTTGATGGACTTTTGCTGTACATTACTCCACTAGTTCCAATCTTCCTACTTTAAAGTATTAGTGCTAGGAGCCATAATTAACTGATTTCTCCGCGTGGCCATTTCAAACGAAAACGAATCACAGTGGACCGTCGACTGTAATATGTGTTCTAATCGACTCAGAATAGTTGGAAAGTTTTTAACGAGGATGGAATTCTTAGAATCAGTATACTATGTCGTCTAATCCTGAACTTGGACTTGCTAGTATGTATAGAGTAATCAAAAAATCTGGTGCCGAAAGAGTAAGCGATGAGGCTGCCGATGAACTCAGGAAGATTCTAGAGGAAATAGCACAGCGAATAGCGACTCAAGCGCTTGATCTTTCAGTTCATGCTGGGCGCAAAACCATAAAATCTGATGACATTAGACTAGCAGCTAAGAATATCTTGAAACTATAGTGACAAAAGATTCTAGGCCGAATTTCGATGTATCGACATTGACAGAATATTTTTTCTTTTATATAGTTTAACTTATTTTATCAAGTAGATTTTTTAAAATATCGATTTTTTCGAACACTATAAGTTAATTAAAAAGTTGTTTTGATCAGCTACAATTTGAAAGATGTGATCTTAGCGTATGACGCACATATTCATCTTACTGATCACGAATATTCCGGATATCTTCATTCTCTGCTTAACACGTTAAGGAGTCTAAGAATTAATGCATGCTCGGTCACCGTAAATTTAGAAACTTGCTTGCGAAGTCTTAGCCTGTTTAACAGTGGAACCAAGGATATTGTAACACAGTTTATAGGTATACATCCAGAATTTGCTAACGAGGACATTGAAGAATTTGAAAACCTACTGAACGAGAATCATTTGATCGTAGATGGCATTGGAGAAGTAGGATTGGATCCATCGTACGAGTCAAAAAATCATGTTTCATATGATCGACAGAAATCTGTTTTAAATACAATGTTAAGCTGTGCTGAAAGGTACGGCAAACCAGTATCCTTACATAGTCGTAATTCTGTAAATGAGATTTTGGATATCATCAGTACATATCGGCTAAGTGGGGTGCTCCTTCACTGGTTCTCTGGGACATCCGAACAGCTGACACGTGCAATGGATCTAGGCCTCTATGTTTCGTACGGGCCATCTTTAGTATATTCAAAGTTTATGAAGGAGTCCTTCTTAAGATCTGATTTAGAAAGGATTTTAGTAGAAACCGACGGACCAGTTAGGTACTATAGATGCTTTGACAATCTTATTTCAATATCTTCCTCGTTCTTGATTAGCGTGATAAACACTGCATCTTATTTGCTGAAAGTCCCCTTTCCTGTGTTGGCTGAGCAACTTCTCACAAATTCCAAACATTTCCTGGACAAAAGCGAATGACTCTCCATATTTAGGTTGAATGTCGCTATCTTGTCTGAGTAAATATCTCGTCCAATGTTACAGTGAATGGTCTTGTTCCGGTCAACTTGAACTTGGTTGAATTTCCTTTACTTCCGACCTTTTGTATATAACCAAGTTTGCGGAATATATCCAATGCAATTTTCCCACGCTGCCTGTTGTTCCCACAAGCAATTCTGTCCTTATCTTGGAGATTTTGAAGTATGAAACTTCCATCAATTGACTCTGCAGAAACATTTGCAGTGGCTATCCATAGCCTTGAGATGTACGAATCAGAATCATTTAATGAACCCATCATAATCGTCTTAGCATTTCCTATTGGCTTAGCTAGTAGTTGCACTGCAAAATTAAGGCTATCAGTCTTTTTTACGTAGAATCGATATATGTTCTGTCCTTTGAAATTTCGATCATTTTCTGTATTGTCGAACCAATAAACATAACCATCCGGTTCTGCCATGTATGGTTGAATAATCTCGGGCTCCTGAACAGTTACAGAATTGAGCATTTGTTGGGCTAAATCTAGTTTGTCAAAATTAACCACGTATCTGCGTTCATGGTTCGATTCCAAGGACATAATTATTCCTCTATCCATCAAAGAACGAATAGCATATTCGAGGTTCATTTCATAATGACGGCCAGACTCTAGGCGGATTTGATTCTCAGACAGGACATTGTGTATGCCATTTCCAATTAATTGCCTCAATGTCCATTTACGCCATTCTTCAACAGACTTCAAATACTGAGTAAAGAATGCCTATCGACGAATATTTAAATCTGCGGCAAAAGCAACCTACATAACTTGTTGCGCCAAACTTTACTCATGTTTTTATAATCCTATTGACAATAAAAGGATCATTGATTCAGAAATACTCTACCGCGGACCAGGATTTTACCAAAAATAGACCACTTGAGAAAGTTTTTGGAAACTGCAATGCGAGAGTTTTAGACTTTTTTGTTATTAATCGGGGGATGGATTATACTCCAGCTGAAATAAGCGATATTACTCACCTTCCAGTTAAAAGTATTCAAAGATCATTGCTCCACCTTATAAAGTGTGGACTAGTTAAAGAGACCAATAAAGTTGGAAATTCGAGTATGTATGTACTTGAAAGTTCAGAATTAGCAGTTGTATTGACTCAATACGTCGATACATCTTTAAGTGCAGAGGTTAAAAATGCGACTATTTCTTATCCGATAGAATCTTAAGGATGTGCGTTCTTTAAATAGCTCCTGAGCTATCTTCTTGGGAGTCCGAAGCCACTCTATAACAGATAGCATTCAGATTAAACATCAATAACAATAAAGATAAAATATCCAATATTTGCCAATTATACATAAGATGGATCGAGTTAGACGTATCTCAAGCGATTTATTACAGCAATATCCTGAAAAATTTACCACCGACTTTAACGAAAATAAAAAAATTGTACAAGAATTGGCAACAATAAGATCAAAAGTTTTAAGAAACAAGATTGCAGGATATATTACATCGTATCTCCATAGGAGTTCTGAGAAAGAGATGCCAATATCTGAAGATGAAGAGGATCTTCAGCTAGCAGAACGTAGGGATTGATTTCATTTCTAATTGATAACTGTAAATTTGTTAGGAGGTGCTAGAAAGGCACTTGGCAAATCAGAAATATCTCTTGATAGTTGCGAGACATCAGTCAGCGATATTTTGGACTTTCTGAAAATGAAAGCTGTCGAAAAAGGTATAATCGAACACAACAATCTATTAGTCGTTATCAATGGTAAGGACGCTTCAGTAATGGAGGGATACGATACCATCGTTAGAACCGGAGATGTCATAAAGATAGTTACTATCGTCCATGGTGGAATGCTGTAGGAACACTTGATTTGACTGAAGTCAAAGCTGGTGATACTTTAGTACAAATTCCTGGTATATTTGTTTCAATAATTTTAATCCGCCAATCAGAGGGACAGAACATCCAAAATATCTTAACTGATATTAGGAGAGAGCTGAATCCTAATGTTGTATTTCAGATAATCAACGCTAGCATAATTTATGGATTGGAGCATCTTCTGCGAACTGTGACTATAACATTTGAAGCAAAAAAAAGGGGTAACATTTTTGTTCGCAACGAAGAGATTGACCTATTGCTAAGGTTTTCCTATTCTAGACGAGTCTCTGATGCTATACTTTTCGCCGGATCATCCAAATCTGGAAGTGCTTGTTTACTTCTCTATTCTAAGAGCAAGAATGCTCTGTATTCGGCAAAAAAAATCTTACACAGAAAATTTTCATGTATAGGAGAGATATTGTTGCAACCAGACCTTTTGAAGAAAGATAAAATCTCAGCGAAATTAGGAATTGACCACAATTTTTTTGATGATGCTGATTTTTTGAAGTACTTAATCGAACGTTCCGCGTTGGTCGTTAGATAGCATTATTTCGCTTTTCTAAAACAGAGCTAAATATGTGATCAGGCCTCAGTATCGATATTCCGGCTACGTCGCCAACTATTTCGATCAGAACGATCCAATCGGGTCGCTTAAGTGAGACTTTGTTTGCAAATACACTGGCTACTTTTGTTAAGATGGTGGAGGAAGACATGGATGTATGTCTTTTTTCTATTGTGATTCTAAATGACTCATTGTCATTGATTTTCTGCCTTAATTTGTTTGATGCATTCAAAATATTCTCTAAAGTAGCTGGTAATATGATTTCTAGAGGTAACACTCTTAGAATGTAATGAATCTTCCACGGCTCACTTCTAACAAGATTTCTGAGTTTAAGGCTAACTTCAAATGGGTCTATTGTAGAGTGTGCAAATACAATTCCTGAAATTTTGGTTAGGTAGCATTGGGGGCTTGGATCTCCAAATTCTCGTAGTATCTCATCAATTTCATCTCTAGCATCCTCTTCTCCATGTCGAAAAGTCGAAACTATGAGGTTAGCAATCATTTTAAACATTTGGTCTTAAGTCTATTTTTAGTACTGTCGAAACAACTTCATAGATCTTGTCAGATTTAATTGCACCATGTCGAAGAATTCTCATGTCCGAGTCCAGCACCTCTACAATGGTTGATTCTCTTCCTTTTACAAGAATACCTCCATCCAACAAAGCATCATAACCGGAGATCCCAGAACTTATAATGTCAGAAGAACTTATACACGGTTCTTGGCCTGAGAAATTTGCACTTGTCCCTATTAGGAACTTACAACTACTGATCAAATCTCGAGTACATTTGTTATCAGGGATCCTAACTGCAAGCTTGTCGCCTCCAGCAATGACTTGCTTCGATATATTGTCATCGATGCATGGTGAGACGATAGTTAAAGCACCCGGCCAAAAATGCTGAGCAAGCGTTTTTGCGATAGGGTTCAATTGAACGAGTCTTTCAATATCTCCAATATTTGATCCCAGAATTGGTAATGCTTTTTTCTGGTCGCGACCTTTGATTTTATAAATTCTCTCTACCGATTTATCAAAATATGGATTACAACCTATCCCATAGACAGTGTCTGTAGGATAAATGATGACGCCTCCATCACAAAGAATTGAAGTACATATTGCTATATCCATGCTATTAGAACATTCAAATATGTTGGCAGCCAACTCTAGAAACCACTCACTCCACAGTTTAGGAGTTGTAATACTTGTATTGAGTTATGCATGGATATGGTATTGATAAAGTTACTTAAAATCCATGTCAATCATCATGGCTTAATTTATTGCATGTAGGGGTAATACATTACAATTATTTGAGCCATTGGAACACCTGTATCAATTTATTAGTCACAAGTATTATAAAACATGGTCAAAATAGCCGAAACGTTATGATTAATAATTCTTTTTCTTGTCAATTGCGTTGGAGAGAACAAGTCGTTTGTTTTTCAAAAGACGAAAGATGGGTTGATTTAATCTATTATGCCCCAATCTTGGGAATCATAATTAGCCACCCTGTCCGATATAAGATTAATACTCATAGTACGGAATCCAATACAATGCTCCTTTTGCCTATTCCGGCCGACGCAATTCAAACATATAACTATACTATCTCAAATCCTCGAGCTCTTTTTCATCTCTATAATATTCAGGATTTAATCTGAATCCGGATGTAGATTCGTACGGTATGTCGCTCAACTTTAGATGATATTCAAGTCTACGTCTTTTTAATTGTCTACCAAACCAAAGGACGAATTGCTGCTCTATCATGCTTCCTTCTTCTTTCATTATTTCTGGGTGCACATCAAGCAAGCTCTCAACAAAGTAAGGATCGAAGTAAAGTCGAAAGAAATCCCACCCCATTGCCTTGCCCGTAGAAGAGCATTCACACTGGCTTTTTGCATGTATCCCCCACTCCAACTCTCCTATAAACCCCATTATCCGTTCTCTTTCTCTGTCAAAATTCAAGCAAGATCCAGATACGATTATCGATGGGGGCTTTTCGGCGAATTTTCTGTTCAATCTTCTAATATTTACTTATGATATCATGGTATTTAAAAGTCAGCAATGCTGAAAGCTCGAATCGAGTCTCATTCAAAGATATGACTGGACTAAGTTACATGTCCTTTCTATGCCGAGATCAAGTACGTAGTTGCCGATTCTAGGTCCTTTATCTGCACCTACCAAGATCCTATATAGTAGGGTGAAGAATTCTTTGATTCCTATTCCATTTCTTCTGGAAATATCAAAGATCATTGATTGTAGATTTCTAGGAGACTCGTCAAACGCTTCCTTTCCTTTGAAATCTTCTAAGCCTTGGATTAATTCCATTAATGCATTTCTGTCCCTATTAGTTAGGCCCAATTCGGAGTTGCCATCATTCTTTAGCCCGTGGTCATCAGCCCAGTTTGCGGCTAATCTGATTTTGTTTGTTAGGACTGCCTCCTTCTCGGCAATGATGCCGTACTTTGCCAGCCTTCCATAAACTTTCTCTACTCTTTGGTCGTCATCAGAGAAGAGCAATCCTTGCTGTACCAATAGTCTATATGGAACATGTTTTGTGGGATTGGAAGGAGGTTTTAAGTGATTTATGTATTCATAAACACCTTTCAGCTTAGCAAGTTTTGTCCGATTTTCTTCCGAAATTATTCCAAAATATAGATCCTCGTAATAATCATACTCATCCATCAAGGAGGGTATATCGTCTAAGGAAACGTGTCTTGTTCCTGTCACTCGCTTATATAACAACAACAAAAGTGATTCAGGTGTTCCATAACTTAACCACATTTGAGGTGTTAAGACATTGCCCTTTGATTTGCTAATTTTCTGTCCAATCTTATCAAGAAACATTTCATATCTAAGATGTAACGGATGGGAGTAGCCTAATACGTCATTGGATACCCAGTCATTTATTCTCACCGAGTCCATAATGTCCTTTCCATAAGCTTCAAACTTGATATCGAATGCTTGCCATCTAGCGGCGAATTCTACTTTCCAAGCTAGCTTGCCATTTCCATTATTAATGTTTGATTCACCATAATATCCGCATCCCTTCACTATTTGATTTCCAATTCTAGTGTCTGAGCACGAATATGAGACTTTCTTTTCCTCAGAAAGGTATCTCTCCGCTTTTGCAACATACAGTCGACCACAATTTCGACAAATTGGGAAATACGGGAGCGTCTGATTATATTTGTCCTGACCTATCATGGCTTGAATTCCTATCCCAAGACGATCACTATTCCGTAGAATAGTATCAATTTGTGCTGACAACATATTTTTCTTGTATGCTTCGGTTCCACTTTGAAATTTGTAACGAACTCCAACTCTATCGAGCCCTTCTAGAAGCAAACTGCTCATATGAGCGCCATATGATGTATGACAATCACCAAATGGGTCTGAAATCTCTGAAACCGGCTTAGCGATCTCATTTTTCAAATACTCAGGTAATCCATACGGTATCTTCCGGAGGCCGTCCATATCATCTGAATAGGTAACAAGCTCACTTTTGTAACCCAGGTTCTGCAGTGCAAGAGTAACACCATAAGCCCTAACCGCATCTCCCATACTACCTATATGAGGAATACCGGAAGCTCCCAAACCACTTTCAACCCGTATGAGATCAGTATTTCTACCTAATTTCTGTTCCCTTGATACAAGATCATGGGCGATCTTGTCGATCCAAGTACCTTTACCGAGGATCTCCCCATCGAATTTCATACTTGGCTCAGCACCTTAGTGACATAAGGCCCATTTTGATTATAGCCAAACTTTCGATAGTATCTCCTTGTTCCAACTGCGCTAATCACTGACAACTTTTTCAACCCTAATTCATTTTTGACTATGCGTTCAGCTTCGTTTAACATTCCGACCCCTAGTCCTTTATGCTGATATTTCCCAGATCCGCTTTTTTGTCCGATTTCGACTGCCCGGCCGTAGACATGCAGTTCTCTAACTATGGCCGCCCCATTCTCACCTGTTGTTTTCAAACACTTCATTACAGGGCTATTGGTATATCGCAAGCGCAAAAAGCCTAGTATAACTGAATTGTCTTTACTTTCATATGAAAGAAACACCTCGTGACCATTGGATGCATCATAATCCAATCTATTCATTATCAATTCATCCAATTGATAATTTGAATTCCCATTCTGATGACCGATTTCTCTGCATCTAATACAATTACACTTCAACCCTGACTTATTCAATTCATTAGTAGCTAGTTGTCTTAGGTTACCGTGCTTCGGTCCGTCTATGATATCTTTAGATTCAATTTCTCGTTGAACGCGCATGATTCTGACCCAAGGAGGGACTATTTTTTTTACCTCAGTTAGGACTTTTAGCATATCATTATCACTGTATGCCTTGTATTTGCCATTTTTATACAGGTTGAATAAACCTGTATTCACTAGAACAAGTGTTGGGTAGATTTTTACCATGTCCGGCTTATAAAAAGGATGATAAAACAATGTTTTGAAATCGGCAACGTCCTTTTCGAAAGTTGTTCCAGGTAATCCTGGCATCATATGCGCGACAATCTTACAACCCGCATTTCGAGCCACTTTGAATGACTCAATTACTTCTTTAAGAGTATGTCCACGATTAACGATTTGATATACTCTCTCTTGTAACGACTGTACACCAATTTCTACTCTTGTAACTCCTAATTCTAGCATTAACTCTATGTGTTTCTGTCTACAATAATCGGGTTTTGTTTCAATCGTCAATCCCACACACCTCGAACTGCTAGTTTCGTTACAATTTTTCGCGTCCATAAGGTTAGTTGCCGGACTTTGGATCCCCTTATAAATATTTAAGGCATTAAAACATCCTTTTACGAAGTCTCTTTGATACTCGTCAGGCATGAAGGGAAATGTTCCCCCAACTATAACCAGCTCTATCTTCGATATACTGTGGCCACGTGTTTCTAACTGACATAACTTACTGGTTACCTGGTCAAATGCATCGTATTTTGATCTTTGAGCTATTTTAGTGGATGGTTCAGATCCGGTATAACTTAGTGGCGTATTGTACTCAATTCCTCCTGGACAGTAAATACATCTACCATGTGGACATTCGTATGGTTTTGGCATCACAGTGACTATGGCAACTCCAGAGGCGGTTTGAATAGGTTTTACCATAAGAATTTTTCGATAATTGCTGTCTAAGGGTAAGAATCGGATTATGTTTTCGTTTTTTGGCAATGACTTCAAATGGAATGAAGTAGATACCTCGCGTAGTATTTTGAATATTTCAGGTCTTGTCATGTCAGATCTTTTCGATAGTATTTCTGCAATCGCATTGCAAGCCTCGAGAGAAACATTATGCGAATCTAAATATATTCCTGTAGAACTTTTTGTAGTATACTTTTCTTCCAATTAGGCAAAAATACTTCAGACAATTAATATTAATTTTCCTTCTTCTAAGGTATCATCAAATATCCAAGCATGAATATAGTTAAAAGACCATTTCAATACAAGTTAAACCCCTTGATTACGTGTAGAGGGGCTTTCATTCATTTATATAATTTAAGATGGATTTTCTCAAAATTCTCCCAAACAAAAATCACAAATAGCTCACAAATGCAAATATAGATATCGCAGAGTCAAACTACTATTGTGATTTGACCTTTTGATTTGGATAAAAAGTGGGGTTCACTCTGTTTAAAACACAATTAATAAATCGATTACGTGATTTGCTATCTAATTATAAAAAGAGTTTAAATGATGGAATTACTAAGGGATTGGCCTCTGCGTATTACATGATCCAATGAATATTATCATAATATAATGCTATTAGAAATTCCTATCCTTTGTAATCAACACATCTAAAAATTATGTGATCAGTTTCACCAAATTCTACTTCAAGCGATAATTCTATATGTTATTTGCTTCACTACACTTGACCTGTAATAACTTAATTTCCACAGCATAAATATATCTTATATCTGTTGTGTTATTGTGATATCGATCCCAATACTGCTTACTTCAACCTATCTTTACTAGGAAGATTTTCAAATTATTTAATAAAACCGCCATCCAATAGATATGTTTATTACTTGATATAAGAGATTACATCCAAAATATCGTCTTATACCATCTAATTTGTGACATTGTCAATAAATGTTTGAAACAATCGCAGCTAAATGCTCTGTGACACCAACCTTCTTAAATCAGACTTATCCGCACGAAATGAATATGGAAAATGATTTCAGATATTTAATGAAACTCGATAGCTATATTCAAACTGTCCGAAAAGTGGAATCTAAATGAATAATCACTGTAGATTTAAGGATAGGAGTATATAACAACATGATAGATAGGAGAATATTTAACAGAAATGTTTGGAATGTTACAAAGTAAAAGTCCTTCCTCCAGTTTTAATTTGTATGTTTCCGCTGCCAGGACCAATTATGCGACCTATACAACTACAGGACATCCCATACCTTTCAATTGTTTCAATAGCATTATCTACGCTTGATCCAGGAATTACTAAGCAAAAACCAATGCCCATGTTGAAGGTTTTATACATTTCCTTGATGCGAATATGACCTTCCTTTTGAATGAGCTTGAAAATGTCCGTAGGTACTGGAAGGCTATCAAGCCTATAATTCACTCTGTTGTTAAGACGAGAAAATTTTGTAAAGGAACCACCTGTCACGTGTAACAATCCGTGGATAGGGATGTTGTCATTTTCGATCAACGTGACAATAGGGCGAACATATATTCTAGTGGGTGCTAGAATCATTTCACCAATCGTTTGATTGGTTTCGCCCACACAATCACTAAGAGAATGTTTCGACAGAAGAACCCTTCGTGCCAGGGTGTATCCATTTGAATGAAGACCGCTACTCGCAATTCCGATGATGATGTCTCCCTTCTTAATCTTGCTTCCCATAATTATCTTATTTTTTTCTGGTATTATTCCAAATGCCATACCGACTAAATCGAAAGCTTTCTTTTGGCTTCCCTTTGAAAGAAGTTCGGGGATTACTGCTGTCTCTCCGCCTACAATTGGTACACTTGCATCTTTGGCCCCACGGACTAGTCCCTTAACAATATCTCCAAGTAGAACAGAATCTGGATCCGTTATCGCAATGTAATCGATAAATCCAACAGGCTTAGCACCGACACAAATTATGTCGTTCACATTCATGGCAACACAGTCAATACCAATTGTATCAAAACGGTTCATCATTTGGGAAACGATTATCTTAGTTCCTACACCATCTGTGTGTAAGGCAAAAATTTTGCCATCGATTTCGATAAGTCCAGCATAGTGACCAAATCCAGACAGCACCCTCCCATGAGTAAGGAACGATCTAGATGTTGAAATTATCCTTCCGATGGTGTTCTGAGCTTTAATTATCTTCTTCATGTCTATTCCTGTGCTTTTGTACGTTACTTTTTTTGCCCTCAAGTAAAATTATTGTTAATGCTGCATACATATTACCCTTTAATATGCCTCAAATAAATGGAATAGTAAGCAACGACTCGCCACTATATCTTGTAATTATTCTATTCTAATATTTATCTAGATGGCTGACAGATATTAACTTGATATTGCTGCACTTTGTAGATACTAAATGCATTTTTGAATGCATTATTTCTAATTTCTATTCATTTGTATACCAAAGAAACTCTCAATTCTAGCTTTAATTCGCTCTAATGGCTATATTATTAAATTTATGTACTGATATAGATATGCATACATAAGTATAACAATGTTATAGAGGTGCGTTTCATAATAAGGTTAATAACATATCGCCGGTAACCTAGCAGTACTATAGACATTTATGACTACTCCTAGCAAAATCGAAGGAAATAAGGATGAAGCAGAAGTACTGTATATTGGAACTGCTGAGTCAGAGCACATCGAAATGTATTTGAAGGCAATTTGGTACTTGAGGGAAAAAGGCGACACAGTTAAAGTGAGCTCCGTAGCTAAACTGCTTAATGTAACCCAACCTTCAGTAGTTCAGATGTTGCATAGACTAGACAATGCTGGTCTTGTGAGTTATAAAAAAGGTAACCTAGTGGAGATTACTTTGAAAGGGGAAAGGATAGGAAAACAAATGATCCGCAATACTAGGTTACTTGAAGTTATGATGAGAGATGCTCTCAAAATTGAGATTGATGAAGAGATGGTTTGCGGGATTGAACATCACATGAAAAAGATATTTACTGACGCTTTGTGTACGCTATTAAACCATCCCAGAACTTGTCCGCATGGGCTAAATATCCCATTAGGGAAGTGTTGTAAAAAGTTGTAATGTTCAGATTAATTATACTAATATCTGCTTTGATATTCCAACAATTATGTGAAATCCACATAAAAATAAATCCAAAATAGTCAATCAGATATTGAGTGATAGATCATCCTTATCAAAGTAAATTTTGCATTCTTGTTCTATTATTATGTGAATATATGCGTCAACGATTATCGTTGGTTAATTCGGAGTGTAACTGTTAATTATAAAAAATTACCGAATAATAATGCATGATTCAAAGATATGGAAAGAGACATCTTAGTTTTGACGAGATTTAGTAAAGTAAATGAGAGAACAAATAGATAAAGCGGGTCATTGAAATTATCGTTCAACAAGGGCCGCGTTTGCTTGCGTGTTTTTGGCACGTTGTAAAAGCATTTAGACAATTTTGTGTTATAAGGAAAATTGAAATCGAATACTCTGGCGGTTGGACTAAAGACCCTCCAAACAAGTATTCGCAGATTAAACAGGCCACGCAATGGCATTTGACTTATTGTGCAGTCTAACGAAATTACCTATGAAGGATCACTTGACAAATTCTGGACAATCAATGATCCTACAACTAAGAATAGCTAAGGTCCAGTGATGGGCTCCCAATCTGACTCATCTCTCTAGTATCACACTCTAGAACAGAGTATCGTAGTCGTTCTAAAGAGCTGAAATTTAAAATTCACTCACGTAAGCAGGGAGATTAGTGTATACTTAGATATCATCTGCTTCTGAATTTATGGAACAGAAGACTATCATCAAGAGTTATTTTGAAAAGTTAAGTACATCCTATCCATGACTATCGGCCAAAAGGGTGGTATATGGCGCAGTATGTCCGCCAATTATTCAAAGACTATGATTCGATTTCAAATGTTTCGAAGTTGGCTTATAAAAGCTTCACGAAAATTATTAGCTATATGTAATTTGAGTTAACATTTAATTTAATTTAATGTGTTTCCGAGTTCATGGCTAATGTCATAAGTACATGGTCTAGCAATTCGAAGTGTTCAAGTCTGGTTGAAAATAGACGAATTATGATAAATTTGGTTGAACTGAGCCTCAGTATTTGACCTATTGAATGCAATATCCACTCCAATACTGTGTTTAATCGATACACATAACTTGAAGCTACGATAGAGCATCAACTATTTCAAATGGATGTTAAGAACCATGGATTTAATCTTGCAGTGATGGGTTTATCTCTAGTAACTGTATCTTACCTCGTTTTTCCACTTACTGCGATCTTTATTTTCATCGCATCAACATCCATTCCATCTTCATTAGGTAGACCAGAAATCATAAATGCTTTCCTACTCAGTGCAAGTACTGCTACAGTTTCCACAACATTACTCTTGGTATTTGGAATTCCGGTCGGATATTTGTTAGCTCGATTTCGACATATTCCTGGAGTTTCAATTCTAAGACTGTTAGTTTTCTTGCCACTAGTTTTGCCTCCTTTGGCAAGTGGCGCGTTACTATTGGGAGCTCTTGGTCCTATCTCTCCAATTATGAGAATGTTTCCCATGATAGATCTTACTCAATCGGTCACAGGAATAATAATCGCGCAGACATATGTTGCCTCTCCATTTATGATCTTTGCTGCAGAGATTGCGTTCGAGTCATATGATGAATCGCTTGAGCGGGTATCTCGTTTATTGGGTAAGTCTAGATTTCAGACTTTTGTGCATGTATCAATCCCGTTAGCCAAAAATGGCATAATTATTGGATCAATTATGTCATGGGTCAGGGCAGTCGGAGAGTTAGGAGCAACAATGATGTTAGCATACAATCCTCATACTATTTCAATCCAGATATTTGAAGACAATGCTATAGGCGGATTGGCTAGAGCCATTCCAGATATCTTCCTAAGTATAATATTGTCGATAACAGCTTTAACTATTTTTTGGCTCTATTCGGCTAAATTTACAAAAGGGAGCTTTGCCATGATGAAGTAGCGTTATGACTGGACTAGAATTAGTGAATGTAATAAAGAAATTTCCCGGTTTTACGCTTGGGCCGATCAATTTGAAAGTTGAACCCGAAGTGAGAGTCGTTATAGGACCAACCGGTAGTGGAAAGACTACCATCCTAAACCTCATTTCTGGGCTATTGAGACCAGATATGGGATCTATATTGTTAAACGATGTCAATATCACAAATCAGCCACTCGAAATCAGAAAAATCGGGTATTTATTTCAAAAACCGTTTTTGTTTCCTCACCTGAGAGTATATGACAATATTATTTTTGGTAAAAGAAAAGATGAGTCGATCGGCGATTCTGAAATCATGGCCTTACTTAAAGATCTTGGGATATGGCGTTTGTGCGATCGAAAAATAGAGGGACTGAGCGGTGGAGAGATGCAAAAGATTTCTTTAGCAAGAATGCTTGTGACCAAACCAAAGGTAATTCTAATGGATGAACCACTTTCTAACTTAGATGAGTTATCCAAAAGGAACTTGAGAAGGGAACTACGGATGGTGTTAAAGGAAAGGAATATCCCCACTATTTATGTGACACATTTTGAGCATGATGTATATGCCTTGGCAGACACCATTTCGATTCTATATGACGGTAGATTAGTATATAGTGATACTTTGGATGGTTGTCTTAAAGTACAGAAACCCTCCTCTGTTCCATACTACTTCGACTTTTTTGGTGCTGAGGGTAATTTTATAGAAGGTATAGTTATGCAAAGCGGAAGTGGTATTGCCAAATTCAGATATGGCGCGCAAACGATAGAGATTCTTGGAGAGTATCCAGTAGGATCAAAGGTAGGCATTTTAATTCGACCTGAAGATATTATTTTATCCAAACAAGCCCTAAAAACTAGTGCACGCAATGTTTTGCTTGTAAAAATAGTAGATATAAAAAAGCCAGCTGAATCTATAGGAACGATCAAAGTATATATGATGCTTGAAAAAAGACTGTGCTTGGTAGCTAAAATCACAGAGGAGGCAAGACTGGAAATTGGAATTAGAATAGGTGACGAATTATTCATAATCTTTAAAGCATCTGCTCCGACAATCGTACGTGAAGAATTTCTAAACTGAATTACTGACTCAAGAAGCTATAAAGAAGATAGTTTAGATGTCATCAATATTAAAAGATATCAGTTTCACACTTATTATTCAACTGACTAAACCAATTTGTTTGTCTAGTCTCTTGTATAGTAAAAGTACTTTAGACAGAACTGATTCAACTAGTACAATGTCAACATATTGAAATTATTCATTGCTTCTTAACTTTGATCCTATGCAAGTGATATAATCTAGCTTTCAAACATCATGTCCCTTTCGCCTATTTTTAGTAGTTACTTCTCTCTTATCGTTATTATCAATTTTCTATCTTTTTATCCAGCCCAAAGTCCTCAATAAGGTCTATCAATTCTCTATATTGCTTCAAGAATGTGCGTCCCTTACTCGTTATGGATAGCATCCCACTGCTCTCGCATCTGAGGATCATATCTTTACGCTTCAGATCCCCAAAAATCAACGTCATTTTATCATATGATAATCTTGAGTATTGTTGGACATGAGTTGGCTTGGCTACATTAGCACCTCCGGTGTGATACATGTCATGCTCAATCGCAGTAAGTATATCATGAAATAGCTGTAATTTGTGTCTCTTGTATTGTTTCATTACTATTTTTTCCATTTCATGCTACAACATTGAAAATAGACCTATAAACAAAAGTTCTAAGTGAGACTAATTTAAAAATACTGAATGAATCCGATTTGGTATACAAGCGCTCAGGTACACTATTAAAATACAATTCAGATATCCCTCGTCGATTTAGTTGACATTTTGTTTTCTACTAACCAATGGTTAATTGGTCTGACGGAAAATCTTTTGTGGATAAGTGTTAAATTTTCTGATGAGACATCTTGACAAATTGAAATTAGACTGGGATTGAACGAGCAACATCCATTTGACATCCCACAAATATTCCAACGGTTAGTTTTTATCAAACTTAACAAGTGTGATCTAATCCACTGTATTCTCTCCACAAATTACGATTTAAAACTGATGTCCACATTGTGATACAAAGTTTTACATAAACGATATTGCTTGTCGATCTTACTATATTGAAAACTAAGTTAAATTGAGTGTGCTATTTTAGACCAAAGGTTCAGATTCTGGCTATTGTAAATGATTTTAGGTTGTCTTGAATCGTTTCCGTTCTAATCCCATTATCAGCACATAATCCTTGCGACCTGGTATGTCAAAAGCATGTTTCATTCGAATATAAAACCTAAGTCTAGACAAATGCTATGAGCCATTCATTTTAATTGTTTATTCTGTGCATACGCGAAACCGCGCTTTATCATTTAATTGGTCCTAGAATTTTTGTATATTCCTAACAATTATCTAAACTTCCGGTACTATAGGTTTGTTGTTTAGATTAGGTGATTTATTATAAATGCAAAATTACTAATGATATCGAGATATTTTTACGTCAGATTAGGTATAGTCATTTTCATAACCCTCTGCCTAAGTAAGATAGCTAGTCCAATTGATAGAAGTGATACAATAACTGCTGTCAAGAATATCAGGTTAAAAGCAGAAAAGGACGGGATGTAACGTATAGTGTCATTTGCGTTAATTGCCATCTGATGTGTCTGCATGTACATTCCTGCGAGTGCTGGTCCAATTGCACTGCCAATTATTCTAAGCAACGTAGTCATCCCAAGAGATATCCCGCTAAATTGTTTTGGAGTAGCGAGTATGATAACATTCATCGCACCCACGCTAGTAAGAGATAACCCGGTTGATAAGACCGCTAGGCTTATTGAAATCAAGAGTTCTGTTGAATGTAGAGCCAGCAATCCAATGAAACTTGCAGTGGTGATGATAGTTCCAAATATAATGGGTTTTAAAGATCCAAGTTTCGAAACTATGTATCCAGAGGTAGGCCCGAATACAAGAAGAATAATTGCAAAAGGTAACTGAACTTTGCCCGTGCTTATGGCATCTTCATTAAATCCGACTGGCTCTGGATTTGTTACTAGAATAGGTATCGTTTGAAATATCATAAACATTGAAAAACCCACCAAAACTATAATCAAATTTGCAGGAAGTATTGCCTTGTTGAGCATGAGCTTGAAATCTACTAACGGAAATCTTGATCGCTTCTCGATAATAATAAATGAGCAAAATGAGACAATTCCAAGAATAATAAAGGGTAACACCTGACTAGTAGAGTTATTCGTAGAATGTGTATCCTGGCTACTAGGCGAATAACTATCAGATGCCTTTATACTAGTTGTTCCTGATGTTTCAAGTAACGTAAGAACCAACAATAACGACACGATAGTTACAGCTAGTGCGATCGCACCTAGAAAGTCGATCTTTTTGTTAGAATTACTAGAAGGAATTTCATCGGATAATGCATTGAGTTCAGGCTTAGAGTTGAGATTGATCCCACCTTGTTTAGTTTGAATATAATTTGGATCTTTCTTATGCCATTCACTTTTCTCTTCTATATGTATAAAAAATCGGATTATTATTAAAAGTCCTATGGCCACAGGGATTATTGTAAAGAATGTAGTTCGCCATCCGTAATTTTCGACAATAATTCCACCAACTGTTAGGCCTATCACAGCACCGGAAGCAAACATGGATGTTATTATACCTTGTCCAATCGACATTTTCTCTCTTGGGAATTGATCTCTTACGATACTAAAGGCAATAGGAAACATCGACATTCCAACTCCCTGTATTGCACGAGCAATGAGCAAGAACGTTATATTTGAGGCAAATCCTGACAGAGAAACTCCAATTGCATAAATACACATTATTATTAGCAAGATCTTCTTCCTACCGTAGATGTCTGACAACTTGCCTGCAATCGGGGTCATTACTGCTCCGGTAACCAAGTATGCGGTAAGTATCCACGATGACATGCTATACGAAACGTGGAAGTTAGCTATAAGATCTGGAATAGCTGGGATCAGCATGGTTTCTGCGTACATTATCATTGTAGCAATACAACTTAGTATGATGACCACTTTCCAGGCATATGCCGAAATACTTGGTTGTTTGCCAGAATAAGGACTCGAAACATGTGTACGAGCCGATTCAATATCACCTATACCTTCATTTTCGTGTTCTTTTTTATCACCGTAGTATGGTTTTTTCAATTTAATGAGGGGGCTAAAATTTCAAGACTCGTTATTTCATTTTAAAGAACATTCAGTAATTGTATATACCGTTTTGTATTGTAGAAATTCAATTACAGTAGCATAGGCTATGATAGTATCATTATGGGAAAGAAGTTTATTCATTACAAATTCAGATCCAAAGTTTTCTCGAAAGTTTTCAGAATGATTCTTGTGATCTCATGTTTAAACTCAATGTTTTTCAATGATTCTTTAACACCAAGATGTTACTTGAATTCTCGTTCCCAAAGTGAGTTTACTGATTTGTATGGTCAAGTCCAAATTTGATCCCTTTATAAATGCATTAACATCATCTCCTATGATAATTTTAATGCCAATCTCAAAATCGTAAAAATACATAATCTTCTAATAGATTGTAAGCCGCATAATGCTATATATGCCTTTGAGATGCTGCCTGTCAGTATCGAAGATTTACTCATTTCATGACTTGAGCGTAATGGCATTTTCAGTAATTTTAATGATAATATTAGGCTGATATTTTGATTCTATCGTTGGGATGGTAAGATAAATCCGACCAACCATTCTATGTCAAGTGATTAACCCCCAATTCTGTGCATAAGGTTCATTCTTGCTCTCAACGATTCGGTACGTATTAGCCTTATGATACCTTCTGGTTTGTACTTTATGGAATCCAAGATACTTGATTTAATAACTTCGTCAGTTTTTCCATTTCTCAATAGACCTTTCAAATCAGTTCCTGGTTTTTCATACAGACAAGTCAGTAATCTACCATCTGATGTTAGTCTTATCCTGTCGCAGTTGGTACAAAATGGCTCAGATATAGATGGAATAAATCCCAATCTACCTCTATCGTCATTCAAAGTAAATAGCCTAGCCGGTTCTGAATAATCGTTGTATAAAGGAGAAATATCTATCCCCTCACTAGCTAACTTTTTGATTATTTCAGCCTTGGTTACTACTAAATGATTATTCCACATGCTAGTTCCGTCCAATGGCATAAATTCTATAAAGCGAACAGTAAAATTTGTCTTTCTTGACAACTCTGTAAATTCTATGATCTCGTCATCGTTCCATCCTCTGATGACGACCACATTTAATTTAACGGAAAGTCCAACATCATTAGCTACTTGTATACCTTGAAGTACCTTGTCGAGTCCATCGACACCGTTAATCGCTTTAAATCGACTCTCCTTCAGTGTATCTAAACTAACATTCACGCTTTGTAAACCTGCATCCTTGAGTCTAGCTGCGTTAGTCTGAAGTCCAATGCCATTTGTAGTCATGCCCATATGCTCTATCTGATGTATTCTAGAAATGAGCTTAATCAGGGAGGGTAAGTTTGGTCGAACTAATGGCTCGCCACCAGTGAGTCTCACTTTGACAATGCCTAAATCAGCCAAAATCCTAACAACTCTAATTATCTCATGAAAATTCAGGATATTTTCCTGTTCGAACCAATCTACGTTGTTGACAGGCATGCAATAGATGCATCGCATATTGCACCTGTCAGTGACTGAAATACGTAATTTCTTAGCGGTTCTACCGAATCTATCAATTAATTTATTATTCAGGTGGGTCAAGACACCAACCTTATTAAATACTTATTATCGAATCTTACTAAAATAGGTTTTATGCTGGCCAGATGCATTTGGATCACCTTTTCAGAATGAAAAGATTAAGCCCATTCACAGATCTATTACGATAGAATAGTCTCATTATTCAGATTTCATTGTAATATGCGGTAATTCAAATGTAGAAAAACGTTGAACTATAATTCACCAAACATGTTATAATATTCATTCGCAATCTTATCTGATAGACTATTCTTATATTTGGAAAGTACGTCTGAAACGAGTTGAACATTGGAAATTCTGTATAGTTGTAATTCCTGACCATGAATTATTGAAATAATTCCGCTTTCCGATAATCTTTTTAGATGCCATGAGATCGTAGATGGAGCCTTTTTCATGTGTTCCGAGATTTCCCCAAATGTGCACAGATCGTGTTCGAGTATAAATAGCACGATCTGTCTCGAGGATTTGTTCCTAATCTGGCCCATTATACATGTCTCTTCTGTTTGCATGTCCAAAGGAAAGTATTTTGGCCTTCTACCGTGTAGTCTTTCGACCTTAATTTTCTGAGTTTTTTCTAGAATTTTTATGTGGTACTCGAGCGCACCGTTGGTCAATCCGCTAAGTCTGAGCAGTTCCCTATATCTTATACCTGGGCTACGTTTGATATGATCCAAAATCAAACTCTTAAGATCAATAGGTGCAATGTCGCACTGATCCGTGTGGATATTAGACAATTTCCTATTTTTCCACCTTTAGCACTCCCAGACCGAATAGTGTTAGCATAAGTAATAGCAACATGTGAGGCAATCCCACATATATTCCGCGCTGCATGGCGGGACTAGTCCCCGGTATAACTTCAAGTAAAAATAACAATTCAACGATCAAAAGAGACGAAAATCCCACAGAAGTATACAAGATCTTTGTACTTCTCGTTCTCCGATACGCTAGCAGTGAAGCTGTAATCAGAAATGTAGAAATTGCAATGCTCGCGACGTGCATTGATATGAAATAGATCAAATGAGGTCTGTGAATATGTGGAATTATTAGTGGGACAAAAACGACTAGTGTTATAATTGAAATTAGTGCCAACAATTTAGGCTTGCTCTCAACAATCTTAGTAAGATGGATTCGCAGAGCTGCAGTACACTCAACGAGCCTAATTCCCAAGCTGTGATAAATTGGTTGAAGCTTCATAAATAGATGACCTGATTCGTTAGTCACACATTAATTAATATCAGTAGAGCGTTATTTACTTTTCAGAGTGCATTCGTCGAATGTACAGCAATCGTACTTTCCGATGATGTGATAATGGTGTATTCAAAAATCTATTGGATTTCTAGATTTCCTTACAGATTGTATTATTAAATTTAGCGCTATATTGGAATCAAATGTTCGTCAGGGAAAAATATATTCTAGTGCTTTTCACTTTTTGCTTATATTTGACTTCCTGTCAATATTTTGATGCTCAGTTTCTGGAGACTCGGAAGAATCAAGCAGCTTCTCAATATCATCCTCATCCTCAACTGTCTGACCAGATTCTGAAGCAACAATTGCATCTGCTTTCGCTTTTCTCCTTTTTCTAATCAGCCTTATAATTATGAACGCTACAATCGCAACAATCACTAATAACAAGATTGGCATTGGAATACCGAGAATTGTGTTTTGCGAATGACGATCGCCGCGTGTGTGGGAAATCTGAGGTTTTACCTGCAAAGTCTGATTTATCGTCACTTCATGGCTATTTTTGAGGTCATCACTATATGTTATCTTTAGCGATACAGGATGACTACCCTGAAGAGTTGAGTTATCGACATTTGTAAGCGGGATGCTAAATGGTAGGGGTGAGTCAGGTTGGAGGTCACCCAAGTATTGAGGAGGTGGTAACAAGAACGATGCCACAGACGGTACTAATCCAGATGACTGGGAGGCATTATTTCGATGTTGGTCCGATGACTGGCCTTCATGATGCGCACGGCTGTTATCTTGCTGCCGTGCTGAGCTAGTTGCAAACGGCTGGTTTACCAGCTGAGCAGTAGTATATAGGCCTATCGTGTTTCCTTGATTCAAAAGATTTCCCACCAGATTAGGTGTTCCTGCGACATAGTTTATAGCCAAATCAGTAACGCTAACGTGTATATCGCCTACCACATTTCCGCCTAGAACAAATGATCCAATTTTGGATTGTCCACCAGAAATATATTGTAGCGTTACTAAAAATGATACAGGCGCAGCAATCAAGGAAGTTGATGCGTAGATTTTGGTTGTGAATTCATTTTTTGAATGGGGAGCTAAGCTTGGAAGGCTCCAGAGCGAATCCCCAACAATCTTCAGGTCATCTGATTCTGATGCTATTGATGCTACTGCATTTGTAATAGGAAAGTCGTTGTTATTCGTTATTGTGAATTTCATGTCTTGCACCTTACCTGCAGTTAGAATGAGCGATGAACTATTCAGATTATTGTTCGGGTTGTCACTACTCTTAACGTTTGAGTGTGGGTTATTTACGGTCGCCCCATATGCAATATTATGCATGTGCTGATCTTGGCTGTAGGGGGAATTGCCATCATTATCTATATATGTGGCAAATTCTGGTCTCAGGTGTTCAGTGGTGGAAGAGTCTAAAGTTGAATGGAGAAGATCTGGACTTGATTGATTGTGATCGTTGAAAGAATATGCACTTGCAGTAACGCCTGAAGCAGTGATACCATTTGAATCGCCTCCTTGGTTACTATTTATAGATCCTGTGCTGTTCGTTGGGGGACCTGAAGGGCCTACGCTGAGTCCAGCTTCCGGAGGAGTCGGTAACACAAGTAACCCTACCGATGCACTGGTACTCTTTGAATCACCAGTTGACGCAGTGTATGAAATTTGAAGATTCAAGTTTTGTAAAGTGCCACCAGCGGATTCTGAAGGATATATAACGGGATCGATTTCTGCAGTGCCGTTTACAGGTATAGTTCCTAGGTTGAAGGTTCTGGATCCTAGATTTACGGCCGGAACGGTGGAAGTCGGAGATGTAGTGGTTACTTGGCCGGGAGTACTGGTGGCAGTAGTAGTGGACGTGTTGTTGGTGTTACTCGTAGTCCCAGGCTGATTGACAACTACGTTATTTGCAATACTGTTACCACTTATGCTTGTAATAGTGACAAGAACGCTATTCGCATCGGCTGTTCCTTTATTCTTGATGTCTATGACAGCTGTGTTTGAGAATCCTGGCTTCAAACTAGTAGTCTTGGAACTTGTATCTAAAATAACTTTGCCAGGCAGCGAAATAGGCACCATATATGTTTGAGTATTATATACACCTGGCTCAAGAGATGGCACCTTAAAATAGTATATTCTAAGTGATGCACTGTAGTCGCCAACCTTCACCCCTTTACCAATATTAACCTTGAAATAAAGGGTGTAAGTCTGCCCTGATTTTACTACATTGGTAAAACTGGCAATCGCTGTCTGCTGTTGCTGCAGATCTTGTGGCTGTAGATTGGAAATACCAGTTTGCTGTATCTTAGGACTGTGATCGTTATTACCAACTGAGCCTCCTATGCTAGTCGCAGAGGTAAATCCAGGTGGAAGTGTGAGATATCCGATTATTCCATTAATGTCCGAAAATTCTGTGTTACTTAATACTACTGCAAATATTGATTGTCCCTCCCCAGGCCCAACTTCTTGCTGAGGAGGTATCGGAAGCGCAGAAGAAGTAGATGAGCACACGGACAATGTAGAAGAATTGCCGTTAGCTGAACAAACTGACGAATTTGCAGCCCAGTAGGAATCAACAAAGCCATTTGTGAAGATACTACCTCCTGTACCGTGAATATTTTGTATTTGATTGGGACTGTTGATATCAAATTTGTTCTGAGTGTCAGATATTGATCCAAGATCAAAATTCTGCCCTACAGTTCTATTTATTGTCAGTTGATGGGGATTTTTCAGATCATCGTTGTAGGTTATATTCAGTGCAACTGGATACAATAAAGGCTGGTTCCCTGACTGTACATTTGTGAGTTGAGGCTCATTATGATTAGCTGTAGATTTCTCGATGGTATTTTGGGACTCTCCTTGTACTTCATTATCCGTGATCAAAGTATTAATGTTATTTTGCTGTGTAGATACTCTTTCTTGTTGTTTAATAATCCTGAGTGGTATACTGAACGGTACAGGAGAGTTTGCAGGAATACTTCCAAGATAATCTGAGGATAATGGTAAGATAGTTATTCCCTTAGGTACACTTTGAGAGTTTGTCGTGTTGTTGTTTGCCAGACCTTCAGACTGAACCATTTGGATATTAGTAAAGAGAGCTGGGGTGTTGCCCTCATTCAACAAGTTGCCGACGAGGTTGGGGGTACTGCCTAAATATCTTATACCCACATTATTAATTTCTAGCTTAATGTCACCTACCACGACTGCACCTATGTCAAATGAATCAGTTTTTATCTGCTGCCCATTTTGGATATATTGTGCAGTCACTGTAAAAAAAACTGGCGATCCAATCAACGTAGGTGAGGCGTAAACTTTTGTTGATAACACAATGTTCGAACCAGGTCTTAGACTCTGCATATTCCATTGTGTATCACCAAGAATTCTGACTGAGCTAGATTGTGATACCAACGAAACGGCCAGGTCGGAAATCCTTGGCAATTGCTGGTCCTGTGAGTTAAAGCCTTGCAGTGACTGTGTATTAGCTTGGCCATAGGATGGTCCTCTGATACTAAAATTAAAATCCTGGATCTTGCCGGCGGTGATATGGATTAAGGACTGGTCTGGTGTACTGTTTGATTGAATAGAGTGCACTACTGAAGTTCGAACAGATGTAGGTGATGCAGCTAAGACTCCATCCATGTTTGAGATAGATCCGCTAATAAGGATTGATACCAAGCACAATATAATTATGAGATTTTTATGTAATTGAAGATTAAAAATATTAATTTTCAACATTTACAACTTCTTTTTCAATTGTACCATCACGGATATGAATCGCTCGGTCAGTTCTAGCAGCGAGATCTGGATTGTGTGTGACCATGATTATAGTTCTCGAAAATTTGTTCGAGAGCATAGTTAGTAAACCAAATACATCCTCGCCAGTTTTTGTATCCAGATTGCCAGTAGGCTCATCCGCAAGGATAATTTTTGGATTATTCATTAATGCTCTAGCGATTGCTACTCTTTGTTGCTGACCGCCGCTAAGATTGGTTGGTTTGAACTTAGCTTTATCTCGGATACCAAGAAATCCCAGAATTCTTATTGCACGGCGCCGTCTATCTTTGTCGCTCATTCCACCAGTAATTCCAGGAAACTCTACGTTCTTTAAAACGGTCGTTCTATTAATCAAGTTATATGATTGGAAGATAAAGCCAATTGTGTTATTTCTTAAAGTAGAAAGCTGAGAATCATTCAAAGTAAAAATATCAATTCCATTAATAAATACCTTGCCGGACGTAGGTCTATCCAGTGCGCCTAGCATATTCATGAGGGTCGATTTACCACTACCTGAAGGTCCAACTATGGATACGAACTCGCCCTTGTTTACAGAGAATGATACATTTTTCAACGGAACCACCTTGCCCATAGAAGACATGTATACCTTTGTTAAATTTTCAACCTTCAACGTTTCGGTATCATACCTGTAATCATAATGCGTATTCATAATAATTTAATTCTCCCCAAACGATACTATTATTAGGTATATTATCCTGTCAATTTAATTTAACTTCTTTTACTTATAAAAATCATTCGATACATTCGTCGAATGTACCGCGTGGGGGTACTTTGAAATCCATCTACACTTTGTTAAGATGAAATTGATAAATGTAAATATTAATTCAAATCCTCCATCATCCATATATCTGTAACTCGCAAAACAACAAAAAGACGATGCGCCTGCCTTATTCAAAAAGATCTATTGAAAATAGTACGAATAATAGAAAGAGAATATTTCATAGTTGTCATAATAAAATAAATTGTGAGACTGCAATTTTCAGCATCTTTCTTATTTTGTCAGGATCAATTAGCTCAATAATGCTAGTGCCTGAACTAAATATTTCCCCCACGGCGCCTCAGTTAGCTAATGCCGAGCCTACTTCTGGTGCGCCATCGATTTTATTTTCTTCTAATTTTTCAAATTTTTCTAATACCTCTCCACCAATACCTCAGAAGCAGAATATTTTTTGTGGTAACATACAAATTGCAAAATCCTTGTCGAATAATTCAAGTTCGTCCTCTCCGATTTCACCCACGCAGACTCAGCAGAACGATACATTCTTTTGTGGCAATAACATACGCAATGGTAATTCTAATTCTAATTCCTCAGTTATTCCTAAATCTAGATTTTTACTAATTAGTAAGAATCTTTCGATAAACAAAACTAAATCGACATCTAGTGCGACATTCAAGAACATAACTGATGGTCCGGTCAGGTTCGATTTTGTGAATTCTTATTGGACAGATAACACTGCACCTGGAGGTGTTGACGCTGGGTCCTCATCGGACAGAACACCTGCGGCGCCGTTGGAGCCTGTCATTAGGCAAGAGGTTGGACCAGGCGAAGGGACTTCAATATTAGCAGTAGTACTAATCAATAGGGGCTTTGTAGATGTTACAAGTATAAGGGGTACATTACACCTTCCAGCTGGGTTTCGTGCAATAGTTCCTCCAGACGATAACGACCCTGTAAGCAACTTGACTAACGCAACTCAGAGTGTTCATTCTATTGTTCCGGCCGACAATTCTAGTCTACTAAATTCTAGCCTGAGTACTGGTAGTAGTAATAACACTCCAAATAGCATTGCTGATGGCAGGACTGCAGTTGCAAGCTATAATGGACTAGTTAAAGCTGGACAAACATTCATTCTGTACTTTCCAGTGTATATCGAATCCTCTGCTCAGGTGGGAAAAGTTTATCACGGATCGCTTAGGTTACATTTCTTTACTCTAGAGCAAGAAAGGAAAATAAAGTCAGAATTTAATACGGCATCAAAAGCACGGGCATTTGGTCTCTCGCGACAAATTAATGCCACAGCTACTGTCCAGATATTAAAATCACTTGACAAACTAAACGCAAAAGATAAATCAAATTTAAAAACTACGAATAGAGTAACACCTTTCGAGTCAACTTCGCGATCTATCGATGTACCGTTTGAACTTAGTGGCAAGGTGATATTGGATGTGTTTGCAATTCCCGAAACACAATTATTGAACGGAAGTAGGAATCTTGCATCGTTATTATCTGCGAGTCAGTTAAACGTATTAACTGCAAATCCAGGATCTCCGACGAAAGTGGCACTTGTTATAAGAAATGAGGGGTCTGCTATAGCTAACGGCGTCATTGCTGATATTATGTCGAGAAATCAAGCCGCAACCGCTAACAACATCATTTCTCCGGCGGTAGGAAACCTATCTATTTCAAGTAATGTCGTCCAACAAAATAATATCATTCCTCTCATAATTCTAGGTAGTAGTACATTCAACATTGGATCAGTTCAAGTTAATCAGGTCAAAAAAGTAGATACTGCAGTTTTTCCTAGTATCGCCGTAGGAGGTACACTTGAAATTTTGACAATCCACATAACTTACAACGATGCTTATGGGAACAAGAAGACTACTGATAAAATAATAGGTGTCCAAATACTGCCCCAGAGCCCACAATCTGCGCTAAATGTTTCACCCTCTGGTCGCCAATAGATTAAACGTTTCAAATTTTGGAATGATTTGATCTATACTCTCTGTAGGGCTAGCGCAAATGAGCACTTATACTAGCCTATAGTATTAGGCCATATATTAGTACGGCCTTATTATCCTACGTGATAGATCTGATCTGTCAGGACTCGTTAACAAATTGACGCTAGGAGTGAGTGGATTGTTTGCCAATGGTCATTCGTTATCTACGATAGAATTGAGCCATAGCGGACATACTTGCCAACTTTAGTATTCGGTAAGATTATTATCTCATCGTCACATTATACTCTGAGGTCCTTGAGATACATACTGTCCAATTAAATGACTTGTATAAACAAAATAGGATAAACCCGGAATTACACTTTAAAACTGTCTTGGCTAAGTTCTACGGAAGATACGGTTCAGGCACATTTAAAGGTGTAATTATCTATGATCCATCTCAAATTTGGCAAAACACAATTGTTCACCATCATCTGTAAGGGAATCTTTAGAGCTTTTGTCGAAAAATTGGTCTATAGATCCTCAGATTTACGATTTACAGCTAGGAAAAAGAAATGACGTATATGACACCAGTTTAAGAGTAGATAGGGTCACATTCCATATACCAACCCTTTCAAGAGAAAATCTATTTGTTTTGTGGAAATGTTTGTGGCCAGATTGCCATAATTGTTGTGATCGACAAGGTAGGTTGCCCCTTACTATGGATGACATACATGTAATAACTCGAAAAATGGGGTACACGCTACAGTCTGATTTTCTCAAAAATGAAGCAAGAATATCAAGTTGGAATGAGAATGACGAAAAAGGAAATGTATCTAATTTATTTTCAATGCTATCGTTGAAGCGAAAGCAAGATGAGAGTGAAGACGAGGACGGAACTCCTGTTAGTTGTAGATTTTTGACCCAAGATGGTGCTTGTGAGCTACATCCAGAAAAACCTGGAGTATGTTGGTTATATCCTTTCGCATCATGGATAAATATTGAAAATAATTTACCAGTAGTTCATGCTACATTCCAGTTTACAGGGGACTGTCCTGGATTTTATCTGAGTGATTCATTAGATCAAATAATGCCCGTATTAGAGGAATATTCAAAGACAATATATAAATACAATATGGCGGTCAGAAGGACAGTAAGAAATAGCTACGGTCTTATCAATTTTGTTTCTTCTACCCCATCTTAGTATCGATCACAAACTTGACTAAATATTAGGTCATGAGACTAATAATTTATACCGGGAAAGGAGGCACAGGCAAGACTGTGACATCCTCATCCACAGCCATAAAACTGGCCGACCGAGATCACAAAACTTTGTTGATTTCCTCAGACCCAGCGCATACTTTGGGGGACGCATTTATGTTACCTAATGAGAATGCAGAAAGCTATGGTGCACGTGAAGTTATACCAAAATTATTTTTACTGCAAATCGATCCCATTGCTGAGATCAACAAAAAATTTGATAACTTACTTTCTTACATGGCGTCACTATTGTCACAAAAAGGACTGGATGAGAGCATATCATACGAAATCGCAATGATGCCAGGAATGACTCAGATATTCTCTTTGTTAAAAATTGATGAAATAATACACGACAATTCGTATGATGCAATAGTTATGGATATGCCTGCCTCTGGAGAAGCATTACGATATCTCTACCTTCCAAAGCTTGTAGGAAACGTAGGTAGAAAGTTAATGGGAATTTTTGGACTTTTTTCTGGTTTTTCAAAAATATTTCAGACTTTCTCTATTATTTCAGCTCCGAATAATATCTCGCAATTTGAACAAGATTTCTTCGATCGGCTTAAAAGCCTAGCGAAGATCATTACCGATTACAAAATAACAAGTATAAGATTGGTTGCCAACCCTGATTCATTTAGTATAGAAAATGCTAAAAGATCTCTAATGTTGGCAAACCTATATGGAATCAACGTTGACCTAGCAGTAATTAATAAAATTTGGCCAGCCGCGAAATCTGAAATAGCAAATGATCCATCCGACACTTACTTTAAAAATTGGTCAAATTTTCAAAAGGCAAAGATAGAGGAAGCACGGGTCAATTTCTATCCGATCCCAGTCAGAGAAATTCCTATGCATCAAACAGAATTAGCTGGTACTGAAATGCTGCGTCAGAATGCGAATCTGCTTTTTGGGGAGGAAAATCCCATGATGATTTTCTATCATGGAAATCCGCTATCTGTCATTCACAACGGTAAAGATAAGTTGTCATTAGTCGTAAAGGTCCCGTTTACAGAACAAAAAGATTTCGACATCAAACGTGTTAGTGGCGGCGAGGTGATAATAAGAGTGCAAAGCCCGACAGGAAGTATAGCAAATGTGCTCCCACTTCCTGCAATTGCCTACAATATGAAGATTGTTAAGGTTCTCTTACAGAATAACAACCTGACCCTGACTTTTGAAAAGATGATTTGAACTCTTGAAATATTTGAGGTTATGATAAATCAAAGTCACTACGGTTTAGCTTAAAATTGAACGCTGACTTTGGGAATTAGAATTAGATGTCTCGAAGAAACCTCCGATCCAATTTCGGCACTCAATGAGTCTATTTTTTTGATTTAGGAATACTAATAGATGAAACAGTAACAGGATGACATAAATCGTCTAATCTGACGATAGGTCTGCATTTGAATACTAAAGACTAGTAATTTGTTCAATCTCCGAATATAACACAACTATATTATGTGAAGGCGTTTAGCACACTCTATGTGATAATAACTACGAGGTATACCAGTACTTACAATAACGTCTGTTCCGTTAATTTTTACCCCGCAAAAATAACAAGCCCCATTTTGCCTATTTTTAATAATTGAGCTTATACGATGAGTAATATTATATTGAGTTATTATTACCGGCCGTGGCAAATTTCAAAATATCTTAACTAGGTCTAACTATATATGATTCGATTCCTTTCTCGTTCTTAATTTTATTATGAATTCTTCTATTCAAGAGAAGATGTTTGATCTAATTTCTCTCGGCGTGAAATTGGCATATGTGAAAATCTCAGAGTAAATAACTGGAATAATTCACTATTTCGATTAATAATTAGGAACACTGGATGAGTTTTACAGTATAATGAGCATGGAAAATCTATTAAAATGAAAAATAATACTGTCTTGGTATTTTTTGAACAAGAATACTCAGCACTATGTCTAAACAATATCAACAACATGAATCAAGCGATTCACTCCTCTATGGTGTAGCTAACAGTGCTTGCGAAGGTTCTAATGCAATTTCTGAACTGCAGATCTTCTTTGAATTTAAGATTTGGATAATCTGAAATTCTTCTAAACAGACATTATCATTATATCATGATTATTTCCATACTGTACATGTAGAGCTAAAGATGACAATTATCGGAAATAGTTATAGATGGCTGCATGGAAGATTTGCTAATAGACCGACTAATTTCAGTTGGATAATTACTTCCAAGCTTGCGGGAAGCGGAATCCCAATGAGCAAGGCCCAACTTGATTGGGTTATCAAAAATGGGATAAACGTGATTGTCACGGTCAGAGAAGTTCCTTTGCCATCAAAATGGCTAGATTACATCAGAGGTAATTCTGTTAACTATCTACACGTTAATGTAAAGGACTACGGTGCTCCTTCCTTAGACGAATTAGATATGACTGAAGAATATATCAGACACCATATCGAAAATGGTAGGTCAGTAATGGTTCATTGCGCGGCTGGTAAAGGCAGGACGGGTACTATACTAGCATCTTATTTACTTAAAGAGGATCCGGTCTTGACAGCTCATCAAGCACTAATGAAAATACGAAAGCTGAGACCAGGTTCCGTGCAATCTGAAACCCAGGAACAGGCAGTGGAAATGTATGAAAAATTTTTGAAGAGTAAACATGGTTCTGAATAAATTCGATGAATCTCGCCAATTCATACCAAAGGGTACAACAATCTAAACGAATTATACATGCTGGGCAAGTACGCTTTCGAATAATTATCACTCACTGGAGTGCTAGTGGAATACAAGATACAGTTCATGAGATAGATGGGTTCTGATAAGCCCGAGACGTACTTTTTTATACCCATCTTTTCATATTCCAATTACATAATTATGGCTACCCAAGTTACGTCAGCCAAAAGAGGAGTCGTGACTCCTGAGATGATTCAAGTCGCAAAAGATGAAGACTTGAGTGTAAATCTTCTTAAAAATGGGATATGCAACGGATCTATTATAATTCCACATAATACGGATAGAAAACAGAATGATGTAAGACATGTTGGAATTGGGCATGGTCTAAGGACAAAAGTCAATGTGAACATTGGTACTTCAACTTTGTATCAAAACTTGGATGAAGAAATCTCTAAAGCAAAAGTAGCTGTAAAATATGGCGGGGACACAATTATGGATCTCTCAGACGGAGGAAATCTGGATTTTATTAGAGAAAAACTACTCGAAGCTGCGCCTATCACATTTGGCACGGTCCCAGTATACCAGGCTTATGCCCACGGAGTAGAAAAATACAAGAATCCACTTAGTATTACTGCAGATGATTTCCTGCGTGCATTTGAGAAGCACGTTAAGGATGGAGTAGATTATACTACTATTCATTCTGGTATTACGAAGGAATTAGCACAACGAGTACTTAAGGTTCGAAGACATGGGGGAATAGTGTCAAAAGGTGGAACTATTACAGCAGCGTGGATGTTGAAATACGACAAAGAAAACCCGTTTTTTGAACACTTTGATTACATGTGCGAAATAGCAAGAAAAAATGATGTGACCTTTAGCCTAGGAGATGCACTAAGACCAGGCTCGATATTGGATTCTCATGATGAGCTCCAAGTTGCGGAGATGATTAATGTAGCAAGGTTGGCAAAGCGGGCCCAAGAATATGATGTACAAGTAATGATCGAAGGTCCTGGACACGTACCGTTGAATGAAGTTGCCGCAAATGTGAGACTCGCAAAATCATTGCTCGGTAATATTCCATATTATGTTCTAGGACCATTAGTCACGGATATCGCAGCAGGCTATGATCACATTGCTAGCGCAATAGGTGCTGCAATTTCTGCAGCTGAGGGGGTTGATCTTTTATGTTATTTAACTCCATCAGAACATTTGGCTCTGCCAACTGCCGAAGAGGTCAAGGAAGGTCTGATTGCATATCGAATTGCGGGGCATGCGGGAGACCTGGTAAAGATTAGAGATAAGGCCATCAAATGGGATAGGGCAATTACAGAATCTAGGCGTACGCTAAACTGGGAAAAACAAATAGCTTTGTCCATAAACCCTGAAGAAGCAGAAAGGATTCATACGAGAAGACAGGGCCAACACGAAGGGAATAATGTTCCTTGTACTATGTGTGGTTCCGCGTGTGTTTACATTATGTTGCCCCAACAAAGAAAGGAAATGTATCCTCATCAAGACTCTGAAAAACCTGAAAACCAGAACGTAATCGAAATGTAATTGAACACTTTATCTAAGAGAATACTGAATTAAGCAGTGAAATTGTAAAGCTAGATAAAAGTACTATAATGATAGATTTTTTCGAATTAATATTTTTCAGTTATTGTAAGTCCTATGAATTAGATATTAAGAATCATAAATCCGGTTGCAAACACGATCGTGATTGAAGGGATTCTTGCTTATTTTATCTTCATTTTAACTGAACTTTCAGGCCTCATTGCATTGCTTCTACAATGGCCATATTCAAATTAAGTGAAATTTCAACCATGTATGATCATATACCTCATTTAGTCCTGCTCAGGATGGCTTATATGTTAGTATGCAGTATTTATAGTGATATTTTTGGTTCAGAATAGTTTTCCCATGAAGGAATGGCATGTTTTACACATGGAAAAAACAGTTGTGAAGTTTGTACGTGGATTATCGGAAAATGCTTCACTATGGGAGAAAAGACAGCATAAGAGATATGGGACTGTTGCAAACTGCTGTCGGCAAATCGATTATGATATGAAGCATGGCGTTACACAAGATCAAGTGTTATCAATGCTTAATAAATTGCGACACCATGATTCCTATTCTGATATTAGGGAAGTTGACGGCTTTTTGGAGAGACTAAATGAAATTGAAAAGCATTTTAGCCCTCAGAAAGAGAAAATCAATATTTGGCACTAGACCGAGCCTCAATAGCCTAAGCTGTTGAAGCTAGTTACTATTATTATATGTGATCTGTAAATAACTGTCTTTTATAACTACGCTCTAATCTAGCGCGTCTCAAGATCTAGATTTGCTTCTCGCAAACCAGAGCTGGGTATGGCAGTTGTGAGTACTCATCTGCACTAGTATCATACCTGTGATTTTTTTTATCTTTTGCAAAGCTTTCATATCTGCAAAAAAATCATTTGTGTTGAATATCAGAAATTCTTTATTAGTGTCTGAAATGTATTCAAAGCCACAATCTTTTGTACAATCTAATATGTGCCATATCCACTCTTCACATTCATCTATTGCTAGCATTTTAGCTGCACACAACCTAGCCAGTACTTAACTAAGTTTATAACTAATAAGGTTATTCTCTTTCAAAGACTATTGCGAATTCCTCGGCTAGAGCTAACTTGTTGAATTGGTGCTGCGTATAGAATTGCATTTTTTAGTGAATCGAATTGATTGATTGAACTAATTAGAGACTTGATGAGTTGTTGAAAAGAACCTGAACTAGCAGTATCGTTGATCGGTATTAACGGTTTGAAGATGATAAACCTGGCATAACTAAAGTATAAGTATAATATTCGTTTTCTCCACTCTTATTTGTTGGAACAAATTTCTAAAACCATACAGAATTTTTTCATTTATGAAATACAAAAGCGACGGGCAACTGGGGTTGTTATTGGTGTAAGTGGAGGTGTAGATTCATCTGTTGTTGCTACTTTAGCCGTCAAGTCTCTTAGCCCTACCTCAGTTATGGGAATTATCCTACCAGAAGAAGGAGTAACACCAAAGGAAGACGTGGAAGATGCATTGGATCTCGCTAATCAATTGTTTATACCATACAAAGTCATCGATATAAGCAAAATAAAACATGAAATGACAAAGGAGTTACCTTTAGATAAAATGGCACAAGGGAACCTCTCTGCCAGAATTCGAATGTGTATTCTATATTTCTTTGCATCCACCAAAAAGATGCTAGTAGCAGGTACAACAGATAAGAGCGAATTAAAACTTGGCTACTATACTAAGTATGGAGATGGATCAGCTGATATTCTACCCATCGCGGACTTGTATAAGACTCAGGTGCGGGAAATGGCTCAATATTTAGCCATTCCTGATAGAATAATTAAAAAGGACAGCAGACCAGGGTTGTGGATTGAGCATACTGCCGAAGGAGAAATTGGGTTGTCTTTTGCAGTGGCAGATGGCATTCTTAAAGATTTAGAAAATGAAAATTTCGATGGAAGCAAGTATCTTGACAAGGACGTCAAAAGAATTCACGAACTGATGCAGAAAAATATACATAAATCGGAGATGCCAACAATTTGCAAAATTTGAAAGTATATTTAATTTTTCAGTAAAGTGAGGGACCAAGGACTTTTACTGCTGCGTTGTTGTATTTTGAGTCTGATTATTTTCTTCTGGACTTATAGTACTAAGCCCAATCACTATACTACTTGTATTGAGAAGTATTTGCTTAACGTTAGTGGGATTATATAAGACAACATCAGTAACAATGTTCGTTGAATTCCTATTCAATGCCTGCTCAGCACCATCTTTCGGAGGTATATCAAGATAATAAAGACACATGTAGCCTGGTTTTGACATCTCTTTCAGGACATGTAGTGAAGACTGTCTAAGTACAGGGATCTTCCCTGTGTATATCTTAAGTGTGGGTTTAGATTTTGTGTCACAAGAGAGCTTTGCAGTAAGATGGCCACTAGTGATCTTGTAGGGTAGGCTATCGTAAATATGGACATAATCTTTTGGTGGTAAGATTTGATTTGACAGTAAAATGGTGCTTGAATCTCCAATTAGATTTTTTTCATATTGGGTACTATTTTCTTTCGTATCCCCAGTAGTACTATTGTTATTATTAACCTCACCAAAAACAGACGCCATCAATGATTTCGGTGATACATATGAATCCAGAGTTGATTGACTCAACTTGTTGTTCAATTCACCGACTGGTCCTTTCGACAAATCATTTGTCTGGCCATGAGCGGCGGCATTAAACATGACATGATAAAGTATTATAAGAAATAGGATTTGAATTATGAAAGAGATTTTCAAATAGTTGAAGTTGTTACATGAATTCATCTCATTGGATAATTGTGGATCCTTTAAAAAAATAATAAGTTATTTTTTATTGATACTTCTCTCATATACTTTAAGTTACTGCAATATCTATTTAGATGACTAATACTCACTGCCCAAAATTGAATTCTTGATTCAAAGCGTACTGGCAGAACCTTCCTCCAATAATGTAAAACTGTTCTAGATTGATAGTATGTAAATTTAACCTGTCACTTTAATTCGTAAAGTGCTACTGATAATTTCAGAACCATTTTTTCATCGGTGTTTTCCGCTATAGGAATCAGATATTTTAGTGTCTCCTCCTTGTATCTGTTCATCTGGTATTTGTGGAATGTACTTTTAAGTGATCTGATGTTATCTAGGCGATCAGCTAGTTTTATATATCTGACTGATTTCGAGCCTTTTGCAATTCCTTGAAAATACTTCTCCAAAATGTCGTCTTTATCCTGATCCGTGTCGTGAAGAACTGGCCTAGTGACTGTAGATACTGTATTATAAACATCATCACCGAATTCTGATCTTAGTATTCCTTTACTGTCCGCCTGTTTGCTCAATTTTTTTTCCAGTATGTCGTGTAGGAGTGCAGCACAAATCAAATTCACGTCGAAAAGCTTAAGTTCTTCTGTCAAAATAAGTGCAACCCTCAAGGAATGATTGATATGCGGCTCGATTTTTCCACTATTTCGATATTGCCCAGCATGAGCTTTCATAGCCAGACTGAAAGCCTTGGTGATCTTTGTCAAATCGAATATTGAATTCTCATACGGTTTGAGTAGAATGGAAAATCCTGATTTTGTAAACTCGTTTATATTCCATTTCATTCTGTTCTAAGCGTAAATAGTAGTCCTTGATATTATTCGTTATTGGACCTATCTGCACTTGTTTTGTTCCAGCAATTTCGTGCAGGTATCGAAGTGTTGCTCTCTAATCGAGAAAGTCACTCTGGCTTATCGTAATTTCGACTTTGATTTAATATCTCCGTGTAGCCATCATCAAATTCTTTTTTGACAATGTTGAACAATTTTAAAAATCGCTGATCGCTAGTTAGCATTTTGTTCAATATCCTCAAATATTGAGTATTATTAGATGAAGTATCTGGAAGTGATTGTCTAGATTCACTATATTTGACTTCTCCCTTACTCGATATCAATGCTATCCTCAGTAACAGTATTTTTGATTGCCAGTCCAATTCGTATTCTAGCATCTTTTTTAAATCTTCAGAATTTGGAGCTTTGAAATTTTTAGAACTCTTTAATAAATTAAATAAATTCCTGCAGCATATTCTAAGATACTGAGTGATATCGTAAGATATCATAGGAAAAAATTCTCTAATACTGATGGGGTCAAAATGTGAATACAGAAGGTTTCTTAAAAGTGTGTTCTCTTGATATTTTAACAAGAGTAGATTAGAATAGTTTTGCATATTTAGGAAGACATATAACAAGCAGCAAGTAGTCAATTCATATGAGACCCCGTCACGCAGTAGATTTCCGCTTTTCTTCTCAATAAGCCCATATTTAATTAATTTCATTAAATAAGGACCCTCATCGAAATCAAATTTGTCACGTTTAAGTTTTAAATATGAGGATATTTTTTTCTTAGAATACGATGATTTGATCACCTTGATTAGAACCACTTTTTCTCTTTCTGATAATTCGAAAGTATCACATTTCCTTATATCGGCCATAAGCGTATTGATTTCCATTTTCGCTTTCCTACAGGAACCTTAAGACGAACATGTTAATATTAACCACTCCGAATCTAGCAGCGCTGAGAAATTTTTAATGTGGTATTAAATGAATTCGTTTCACAGCTGAAATGGGGCAAGTGTTAGGTATTTCTAATTAGAGATACGTATCTAGATTAGCAAATTGTCTTTTTATAAACGGCGAAATGAAGCTGTTATACTGAAGAATAAATGATGCGTTCCTTGTTTAGGTTTGACTCAATCCTGATTAGAGTTTTTACAATTGTCTTTATCCAATGCCCTATACAGTATAAATGAAGGGTTTGTTATTATGCTGGTCTATGAAGTTAAGGGAGTATAAGGTGAATCCAGCTTTGATCGTGATCGACGTTCAGAACGGGTTTGTAAGCAAGGGTGGATCCTACGATCTATTAAAGATGGATACCAGTAATTACAGGGCCGTTATTCCCACTATCCGCAAGCTTATAGAAGCATGTAGATCTTCTGGTGTTCCAATATTTTATACTCAGGCAGTTCGAGAGTCATCCGGAATAGATCTACTTACAAAAACCCATAAAATATTGCCTAGATCTAGAGAGGAAAGAATAAAAAAGCGACCTATCTGTGTCAGAGGTAGTTGGGATGCGGAAATAGTTGATGAAATCAAACCTTTACAATCAGATCATGTTGTATTGAAAAGAAGAGATTCTGCATTTCACGACACAGAGATAGCCGTATGGCTGAGGAGTTTGAGCGTTAATACAATCATTTTTTGCGGTATAGATACATCGATTTGTGTCGAGACGTCGCTTAGGGATGCATTTAATTTAGGATATGATGTCGTCCTAATCTCAGATGCAACGGCTTCAAGTAATGAAAAGCATTATGAATCAACTTTAGAAAATGTTAAAGGGTATTATGGGTTAGTCATGGATCTCCCAGAATTCAACAGCCACCTGAATTCAAGCATTTCCAATTCGACTAACACTAGAAAGAGAATTTAAGACAATTTTACAAAACGTATTCAAATTATATCACACCTGACTCTCGAAGTTTTTCGGGTAGGTAATTCTCTGCCAGATAGCGAAATCCATGTTTAAAAAATGCATCCAATTCGCATTTTTCTTTTCGTTGGATAAAGAGATTTAGTTCCTTCTGCCATTGCCTATCTTTAAGCCATGGCTTCTTTTTCATATCATTAGCTCGATTAAGGTCCTCCTCTGAAGCGCTTAATCTTGCCACTTCTGGGATATTATAGTCATAAATGTCTGAAAACATCATTCCTAATACCTTCGCGTCTGGTGTGACTAGCCTCTCGCTATCATAGCTGAGTGATTCGCTTCCAATTTTGTATCTCAACGCAATTCCTAGGCCCCACGGGTCAGCATCTGCAAATATAACTACGGTTTTTTTCCATTCTTGATTAAGTGCTTTTACCATCATTCTGGTTGCACGATCAGGTTCTCCAGATCCAGTCATCAGTATTGCATTGTACTTTTGTATAAATCCGGATTTTCGAATATTGTTAAGCACAGTATCCTTTTCAACCACCATCACAAAGTCAGCCTTGACATTAACTATTTCCAAATCTCGAATGTTAGTAGGGACAAGCTGTGAAGTTGCTCTGCTTCCCAGATTGCAATCAATGAGGTCACCTCCCACTCGTAGGGTGATTGGTCCGGAAATCATTCCCTTTGGTTTGGATGTAACTGAAAATTCTTCTCTGGGAACTCCAGTTATCAATTCAACTGCCTTAATTGCATCATCTGAATTGTCTTGTGTGTTCCAGAATTTTTGCTTATTTTTTTCATCTCCTACAGTGCTAAGTGTGGCGTAGTACATACCTCTGATAGTACTCTCCATCTCTTCATCTAGAAGTTTCCTTACTGCGTTTGCCATCACGATGTATTGCGAGAATGTTGGAATCTTCTTAGTATTCTCTGGACTAATCTGGACAGTTTTATCACCAATGGTAAGCATCCTCTTATCATCAGACCAAATTGTATTATCATATCCGACTTTTGCAATGTCTAAGACAGGCAAGACCTTATCAGAAATGACATTCCTACTTATCTCAGACATCACTGATTTGATCTTTTTAATTACTTCCAGATGCCGTTTATCTCTAGTAGGCATATCTAGATCTAGTACTCCTGAATAGTACCTTACTTAAATTGTATAGTATTTCCAATTCTATATGATTTGTAATTATCATTCCTTCACTCTCCGAGCCTTCTTCCCAATGAGTCCTGAAATCCTATTATCTGTTAGTTTGAGACGATTGACTAAGTTTTTTTCTGACTCCCGTACTTCTTGCCTGCTTTCTGATACGTTGTTAGTCTTAACCATATGCATATGGTCAGGTGGTACTAATTCTGTCTCTCCCACTCTATTTTCCACTAATTTGAGGAACGCATCAGAAAGTTTTTTTGCGTCTATATTGATCGACTCTGAAATCGCATCAACTATGAGTGGGATATAATGTTTGTATAGTCGAAGCCTGTTTTCGGCTTCTTTAATCTTAATTTCTTTGCGTATCTGTGCGCTCACTTTTTTGTACAGATCACTTAAACACGATCTCATGTATTTTTTTAGGCTTCCTTCTGACGCGATACTCTCCTTTCCTGCAGTTTTGTATGGAATCTTTGTGGAGCATATGTGAAAGAAAATATGGATTGGAAGCAGATCGATGGCGCGGTCTGACTTTACATCTGGGTTGAAGAATTGTTCTTTAACATCCTTCTTGGTAATGCCCATCTTATTAATCTCTACTTCAGATACCACTTCACGAGCTACGTCAGAACCCTCGTCATATAGTAACGGTATTTTGTTTGCAAATCTGTATAACCTGAAAGAATTTATATTTCCACCATATGCAATACCACATTCAACTATTGTTGCTCGATTGACGATTATGCAGGTTTTTGAAGAATATGCGGTAAGTGCAGGTTTTAGCACTCTGACTGATAGTTGAGAATTCGGAGTTTCATTAACATTATTGTTCTCTCTTTTAGTTACTATAGTGTATTCTTCCATCATGCCAGCAGTCAATATCTGCTCGCCTACCGGACTAAGGTGATCAGTATTTGGAGATTGAAATTTGGTTTGTCTACAAGCGTTTACTATTTTTATCAATTCATGCTCGTCATACTTTGTCGCATTTTTAAGTTCTACTCCAGCCCTTGATAGTATCTCCTTTGCCTTTTCGTTTGACATTTTTTGGAATGAATTACACAAAATTCCTTGAATAGTGGTCTTTTGGTTAGTAAAGCTAAGGATGGCCCTTTTCAATGTCTTAAGATCCATGTCTGATGGATGAGGCAACACCTCACTCGAAGGTTCAGGCATTTTATTAGTACGCCGTTCGAACACAATACTGCCTTCGTCTGTGGTAAAAGTTATAATAGCATAAGGATTAACTATACTAGATTGACTGATGTAATCATAGATTTTGCTTTTTGTGATAGGAGAAAGTCTAGCACGCAACATGGCCTCTATTCTGAAACCCGATTTCGAATTAAATGAATTCCCATATTTCTTAGTGTCCTTTGATAAAACAATCGGCTTATTAGTACCAATATCTGTTCTAAGTTCAAAATAGAATTCGTCAGTTCCCTCAAGAGTCTTCGTCCAGACTTTAAGAGGATGATCTGTATCCTTAGTAGAAAATGCCGCGATCATTTTGAGCCCAACCCCAAACAAACCTCGTTGCTGCTTTTCAACATACTTTCCTGAAGTTAAAAATGAGCATACTGCGACTGGGACCTTATCTGGGGGAATACCTACCCCGTTATCTTGACAAGTAATAATCCACATGTCATTTAATGAATCATATATTTTTAAAGATAAGGAAATACGTGGTAATATATGATCTACCTCGCAAGAGTCAAGGGCATTTTCTATTAATTCCCTAACAGCCATGTATAAGATGCGCTCGCCTGTAAAACCTGCCAAAGCCGAATTATCAACAAAAAATTCGGATTCAGCCTTTCTATCATAACGTACTTTACCGTTATTAGGTAAAGCCCCAGCTTGAGTCCTTTTAGTTTGAGTAGTAATTTCTGTACTTGTACGCTGTTTCAATCGACTCTTGTATTTCGCCAACTTAATTTAACTTTTTATAAGCAAAGGATAATACTTTGAGGTTAAAAATCAGACCAATATGGGGTAACCGAGTTCCTCAATTCGTGTATTCTAAAATTAGCAACATGGACAAAGAATCTTTTTTTTGATTTTTCTACTACAATATAGTCAGATCCGCATCCAACTATATTTCCTTTCATCAAATCCTTCAACGTCTTCATTACATACAAAATCTACATCAAGCATTATTAAATATGTATTCATTCTGTGAATGAATACATCCAAAAATAAACAAAATACATGACGTCGTGAAATTGCCGGGCAGATCAGAAGAACGAGAACAAATAAAATATTTTAAGCATTGTCTTTATTTGCTAGATTCTCTGGATTGTAGTACGATATAATTGCATATCAGAGTGCAATTAAATGATATTTATTAGTTATTGAGATTCGACCAATCATGTTGTGTCTTTGAATTGGCAGAAGTGTTTGTTAATTTAGTCCGTGTAAATGTGTTTGCACTTGACTATCTTCTATAATTTGCAAAAAGTTTGCTCATCCAAAATTGATAAACCTAGTCTCACGAACCTCAAAATTTCAAGGGCAATATACTTCTGAAAAATCGTAAGATATGAGATACCAGAATTTGCAATCGTAACCCCGGGATATTTTATCATGTACATTACAATAAAATAGACCACATCTTTTCTACTAAGCCTTAGTTTTTTGTTCTAGTATAGTAATATATTGCGCTTTCAATACTCAAAATCCCGATTGGTCACGTTGGTTCCAATTGTAATTGCGAAATTTGGTGGTAGCGTCCTTGGGGTAGACGGTGAAGGTATTGATCACACTGTCGACAGAATCAAACAAATATGTGAAAAATCCAAAGTAGTAGCTGTTTTCTCTGCTCCTCTAACTACGTATGCGGATAGGATTAGCTCTATGACTGATGTATCAATTAGTATTGGTCGGAGTTACGCAGCTTCTGCTCCTTTAGATCTCGAGACCGTTTCGCAAGTATATCAGAAAATCGCTAAAAAATATCTTAGTAATAGCCTTTATGATGACTTTCAAACTCATTTTGAGAAATTTAATCATAGAATTATAATTTCTCTGAAGCAGGCAGCAGAGAATAGAAGATTTGTCGATTTGATACGATCAAGAACTTTGGCATACGCGGGGGAAATAACAATGTCCTATTTGATGGATTTCATAATGAGGTCGTATGGGATTAGATCTGGTCATGTGGATATAGATGATTGGCCAATTATCACAGACGACAATTTTGAGGCAGCTAATTTCATACTAGAAGAATCTAAACATCACCTAAATCATCTTATTGATTTGATAGAGAGAAATGATGTCGTATCCATAGGTGGTTTCATTGGCAAGACTATTGACGGTCTGGAAACCACATATGAACGAGGTGGCTCAGATAGATCTGCCGCAGATCTGGCGATACTATTGCAGTCCAAATACGATGTGAGCATGGATTTTGCCAAAGACAGTGCAGTACTAAGTGCTGATCCGAAAATAGTCTTTGACAACCTTGAATTTGTGAAATATCTTTCTTATAATGAAGCAAGGTTAGCAGGTATGTTCGGGATGAAAATCCTTGATCCTGTTGCTATTAAAGAGATTAATGATAACAAACTTGATATTCCAGTCGTAATTACAAATCTTAATGATCCAACAATAAAGACTACTATTCGTAAAGATGTTCCTTTTACAGAAAGTGAGAATTTTGTGAAAATTATAACTGGCAAAAAGAACTGCGCAATAGTGAGGATGAATAGCGGTTCAGCTAATCATTTAATAGCATCACTTCAAAAAGAGAAATTGTATCATGATTTCATTAAGCTGTCCCCTTATATACAGGATGAAGTAGAGATTACGCGATTGTTATTCTTAGATGCAGACTACCTTAGAAGACATGAACGTCTTATCAAGGCGTACGATTCTAACACGCAGATTGTTTATGAAAGAGGGGCAGTAACACTGATCGGGGATAAAATGTGGAAAATCCCAGGAATCGTTTCTACGGTTAGTAGTACTGTAGGAGATCATAATATTAATATATTAAACCTAGATGCACAAGAGGAGACATCCAGAATATTAATCGTTGTCGAGGACAGAAATACTACAGTAGGGGATACTGTGAAAGCCATTCATGAACATCGAAAGCAAATATTCGATGGAGTCAATCAATGACAAGAATAATTTGGATGGACGGTGTCATTGTCGACTGGGATGACGCAAAAATTCATATACTGACACATAGTTTTCATTACGGCACTGCAGTTTTTGAAGGTATTCGTTGTTATAATGCCGCCCAAGGTCTAACAATTTTCAGATTAGACGATCATATTCAGAGGTTGATAGACAGCTGCAAGATTTATTCCATGAAATTGACGTACTCTGCAGAACAGATCAAGAAAGCTGTACTCGAAACTGTAAAGATAAACGGGTCCGAAAATTACTATGTACGTCCTATTGTTTATTATGGCTATGGGAAGATGGGTGTAAATCCCCTTCCAAACAAAGTTTGTATGGCAGTCGCTGCTTGGATATGGGATGAATCAACCTATACGAATCACGGTGGTGGGATTCGAGCAATTGTCTCATCTTGGACAAGGATTGATGGCAGATCTCTTCCCGTCTTAGCAAAAGCAACAGCAAACTATGCTAACTCTGTTTTGGCAAGAATTGAGGCAATAAATCAAGGATATGATGAGGCTGTTTTATTGAACTCCTATGGCAGAGTGGCAGAAGCTAGTGCCGAGAATGTTTTTATAGTAAAAGATGATCGTTTGATAACCCCGCCACTGACTGCAGGAGCCTTGCGCGGCATCACGAGGGACAGTATTCTCACTTTAGCGAGAGATATTGGATTAGAGTCTTCAATTTCAGATTTTGGAAGGGAAGACCTTTATCTGGCTGATGAAATTTTTTTGTGCGGTACTGCGGCTGGAATAAAGCCGGTAATCGAAATCGACCATAGAATCGTTAGTGGGGGTAAAGTTGGGGGATTGACAAAAAGACTTAGTAACAAATTTCAGGATGTGATTGAGGGGAAGGATAACAAGTACAGTAGAATGTGGCTTACACCCATCCGATAGCCAGTGTTTTTGAGGCTACATTATAGAAAAGTCTATAGAATATCCTTATGGTTATATTAGTGATTTATATATTCATTTGAGTTAGATTTGTCATTTTTTACTAAGGAACTGGCGGATCTGAGATCCGATGCAAATCCAAAACGGTGGATCTCCCCTTATCGTAACACATCAATAGTGCACCTTGTTCTAATGGTTCTGTATTATCATGCAATTGGAGTATTACTAATGTTAGGTGGATCCTATGCAATTCAGCTATCGATGAATGACCACAATCCTTCAAGTGTTCCTAGATACCTAGCGCCTGTCTTAGGGGCTGGTCCTATTGAAGAATCGGTCTTCTTCGGAATTCCTTACTATGCCACTGGAAACATTGTGGTTGTGATAATTTCTGGTGCTACTTGGGTGATGCTTCATATCTTTAATACTAAATCACTCGATATGGCAAGTCTTTCATTTTCAAACTGGCTCTTTGTGATGCCTTCTTTTTTTTATAGTTTGAGAACGTGGATAAGTGGGAAAGGATGGTTTGCAATACTTGCTCACTCGTCATGGAATGGAATATTTTTCATGTTAGGCTGCGCTAACAATGAGTATATGTGCTCCCTGATTCCATCTTCAGGAGCATCATCCCCTACACAGATTGCAGGGATAATTCTATCAATTGCTCTAGTTACTGCCCTAACGTACATCTTCTATCGAAGGCGACTGAGGATTAGAGCTGAATCAGACACTAGAAGAAAATCCTTCGATTAAAAAATAAGCATTAATGCCTTGTACCCGTCATATGAATTGGTAATGCACTTAGAGATTTCTAAAGCAGATATGATAACAATAAGCAGGCTGAAGTACCATATTCATGTTTTCCAATTGACTTGCGTCTTTCGGGGTGGTAGCTTATCGACATGTTAGCCATGTAGTCTGTGGCGTAACAACATACCCTGTCAGAATTCAATCTATTGCATAGAAGAATCACTTATCGGATAAAGTTATTTCCAGGTCAATCTTAAGAGAACTGATAAAATCGATCATAAATTAAAGAGCCATGCGCATTATAGCTATCTAGAAATCAATTACAAGACCTATCTTCACAATCAGATGAGATAATTTTAGGTTAGTTTCATAACACCGAGTTTAAATGTTCCTCAAAGGGAATTATTCAAAGGGCTTGAAAGAGATTGATCAATATCGAACCCGCATTGAGTCGTGGAGACAAAGGCAAGGGAAAACATGCAGCCTCCACAGAAAACAGAAGAATGGTTTGGGAGAGGGTCGTATGGCCTTTAGTATTAGATCTGAACAGATCGTATTTCACGTTAAAAGAATACCACAGAACTAGAGATGAGTTTTGTAAATCTCATGATATTCCCACTTCCAAGGTAGCAGGAGGTTTCGTATCTTTGTTAGTAAAAGGAATATTAACAAGAGAAAATAATATTTATTCTATCCATTATAGGCTGATTCCATACATGCGAAAAAAAGCTTCTTTAGAATATGGATTGCTAATAAGAGAAATTAATACAAAACGCTAGAGTCAAATACTGGTAGGTTATTTCAATTAGATGTAGCTAGGGAAGCCCGGTCGAATCTACAGCGGAGTCGTATGTGGATGCCGAATCTAGTGGCCAATCTCCAAGGTAGGGCTAGGGATTTCAGGCTCTGGATCTAAATAGAAAAGAAACCTGGAGACAGCAGTTCGAATCTGCTCCGGGCTACTTTTTTCATAAGATAGGACCGGCGCGCTTTATCTCTGGAGAAACGTCACTGAATTTTTCGAAATTTTTGACAAAAAGTGAGGCCAACCTAAGTGCCGCAGTATTATATTTCTCCTTATCTGGCCACGTATTTGCAGGATTCAAAATTTCTGAAGGAACTCCAGGACAGGCTGCAGGTATGTCTAAGTTAAAAATCTCATGATGTTCAAAGGCCTCATTTTCGAGCGTCCCATCGATTACCACTTTTACCATTGATCTTGTGTAGTTTAGATTTATTCTTTTTCCGACACCGTAAGGTCCCCCAGACCAACCGGTATTTATCAAGTATACCTTAGTATTATGAGCTAGTAACTTTTGTCCTAACATCTGTGCATATCGATCAGCTGAAAGCAGCATAAATGGAGCTCCAAAGCATTGTGAAAAGGTTTCTTGCGGTTCAGTGATTCCTCTCTCAGTTCCAGCTAATTTGCTAGTATATCCTGACATGAAGTGATACATTCCACCTTCTCTACTTAATTTGGAGATTGGCGGCATCACTCCGAAGGCGTCGGCAGTAAGAAATATTATGACCTTAGGATGACAAGCCAATCCTGGGATGATTGATCTAGGTATGTACTCGAGAGGATACACAACACGAGTATTTTCTGTTATTCCACCATCATCAAAATCAGCTAACCTGGTATTCTGATTTACAACCACGTTTTCCATTACTGCTCCAAATCTGATAGCATTCCAAATCTGAGGTTCATTTTCCTTTTTCAGGTGTATGCATTTTGCATAACAACCACCCTCAAAATTAAATATCCCATTTTGGGACCAACCATGCTCATCATCACCTACCAAGTATCTATCTTTGTCTGCAGAAAGAGTGGTTTTTCCTGTGCCAGATAGTCCAAAAAATAATGCGGCGTCACCATTTGGTCCAACATTGGCGGAACAATGCATAGGGAAGATTCCTTTAATAGGTAGAAGATAGCTCATGATTGAAAACATTGCCTTCTTTATTTCACCTGCATATGAAGTAGATCCGATGATGACCATTTTCTTGGAGAAGTTTATAATTATGAATGTCTCGCTTTTTGTCCCATCAGTCAAAGGATTGGCTTTAAAATTGTTTACAGAAATCAAGCTAAATTCAGGAACAAATGTCTGAAGCTCACTAGCATTGGGTTTTACGAATATCTGCGTAGAGAAAAGGCATTGCCATGCCTTATCTGTAAGAACTCTTATCGGAAGCCTTACTGAAGAATCAGCTCCTACAAACCCATCAAAAACGAAAAATTCCTTTTTATCAAGGTGGACTTTTAATCTATCAAATATAAGATCGTATTTTTCTGGAGATAGCCGATGATTTACTTTTCCCCAGTTTACTGTATTGTGTGTGATCTCGTCATCGACAATAAATCTGTCATCAGGTGACCGTCCAGTATACTTTCCAGTGTTTACAGTTAATGCTCCTGTAAGAGACAAAATCCCCTCTCTCCTACGAATAGCAACCTCGATCAATGACGCAGGAGACAAATTATGTTGAACCTTGTCTACCCTAATACCGGATCTTTCCAACTGTTCTTGACATTTGGCGGCCATGGAAGCTCGGTCGATACTCATCTATTATACATTGGAGCAGATATGTGCATATTTATTTGATTTCCCGGTTTTTAGAGTGAATATGAATTTAACTTCTTGCATTAAATCTAAGATTGGATGAACTATATGACCCAGACTATACTGCATATGACTGGGGTTAGATTTTCGAAGCCAACCTGTCCTATTAGTACAATATTTGTAGGTATGCTATTATTAATAGCAGTGTAGATTATTGAAAGCTAAAGTGTGCGCTAGAATGGAAAAGGCTTATAAAAAAGGATATTTCCTATAGGTAAGAAGAATGGCAAGTACAATCTTTAGAGTTCAGTCACACAAATTTAGTCAAGATAATATTCAAACGACTCTTGTCTGTTCCAAATGCGATGAAGTCTTTTCGAAGGAATTTCCGCTTGATCTAGAGGGTCAAACAATAGAATTTAAATGTCCGGTTTGTGGAGCTCCAGGTGAAACCGATCTCCCCTACAAGAGTGCCGAAGAACGAGAGGAATTTGAGGAAGACTTTGACGAGATAGAAGAAGAGGAAGGCGACAGCGAATTTGAAGAAGATTTTTAGGCCAGCCATATACTAGTAGTGGTATTAATCTTTGCAATTGAATGATCTGATACGCCAGTAATAGTGGGGGTTAAATTTAGGTGATAATCTATTGAATTCCAGTAAATGGATATATTATGTAGATCTTACCCACTTAATTTTGAATCCGTGGGAATCAATATTGCAATATACTCTATAATTTCCACTAGATAGAACGTATTTTTGCCTTGGCATTATACAATAAAACTAGGGCATTTTCTCGTATTTCTTTATTTTCCATTATTCCACGATGTGCCATCGTCAAGATGACGCTATCGTTACGAACACCCCTCATTTTCATACACAGGTGCTCACCTTCAGCAATAACTAACACACCTTTGACACCCATTTCCATTATCTCACCAGCAATTTCTTTGGTTAGTCTTTCTTGAATCTGCATTCTTTTGGAATATTTTTCTACAAGTCGAACCAATTTAGAAATTCCAAACACTTTACCATCCGGAATGTAGGCTATATGGATTTTCCCATAAAAAGGCAGCATATGATGTTCACACATGCTATAGAACTGGATGTCTTTTGCTATGATTGAATCAGTTTCTTCACTAAAACTTACTTCTAAGCCTGCCTCAATTCTATACCCGCTAAAGATCTCCTCATACATATCGGCAATTCGTCGCGGTGTGGCAAGTAAGCCCTCTCGGTCGGGATTTTCGCCTAATTCAATCAGTATTTGTCTTAAAAGCTTTTCAATTTTCCGCTTGTTAATCGGACTTCTAGGATTCACTTCTTTATCTTTATAATTTTGATACAATTTCTACATCAATATCTCCTTTGACTTCGTATACTTATGAGCCAGGACAAACTTAGAATACTTCCTATTATAATCCATTGAAAGCCGCTCCACTATTTGGCTCATTAAATAAGATTAGCGTCTCTATTATAACTCTATTGTCCAAAGTTCTGTTAATCTCTATTTTTAGCTTGGTATTTCGTAATTGGATAACATTTTGTAACACGATTTGTTGAAGCGGACTGTACAATGCAATGGTTAGTTCTTAGTTTATGTGTCTCCAGCTGCAAAAAATTTTGGCAGAGCAACTTATTTATTATAAAATGTCCTATCTTCAATCCCAGCCCTTTTAAAAGCATTTTTTCTGTTCAAGCAGGATTCGCAAACACCACATTGTCTAGATTGTGTCTCACCTTTACGTGTAACCCCATTGGAATAACAACTCCATGTTCTGAAAAGGGCATCGCCTAAGATCTGATGTCCTATTTTCAAAAGACACGCCTTGTCGATGCCAGATAACGCAGGACACCAGACACTGACTTTCTGTCTAGATTTGTCTTTGATACTGTCTGAATCTGCTAAATTGAGGCTCCGGCTTATAGATCTGACAAAAGAGGGCCGACAATCAGGATAGCTGCGATCTCCCATGTGAGCGCCAAAGCAGACCATTTTAGCACCTATACTAAGTGCCCAGGCAGTAGAAATAGTGATGAAAATAGCATTTCTTATGGGTACAATTATGCTTGGGCGAAAGGTTGAAGGCAGGCCTGCTGTATCTTCAGTCAACACATTATTCCCCCCATAAAAATTCTTCATGAAGCCAATATCAACAAATTGATAGTCTTTCGCACTTAGCATATTTGCAAAGTCTTCAGCTAAGGAAGATTCATTGGTTGCCTTCTGCCCATAAGTGAAATTTATAATGTAAATTTCAAATTTTTTTACGCGAGATATATAAGCTGCAGCGCAAATAGAATCTAATCCGCCGCTAACTATGCAGACGGCCTTCTTTGGTTTGTTTGTTATGAATTGTTTCACTGAAAATCGTTCTCTTTCTGCATAATAAAATGCATCTTCCTTGCACGAAATGTTGGTTTTGGTCTATATGCTTGAAAAATAGGCATAGACTCCTGCGATCCCATATGCAGCAGCTATCAAAGCTCTAGAAAGTAAGATTGCAACATCAGTTCTAGCTGAGAAGAACGAATTATCTAATCCAGCAGCTAGTGGAATGGATATCAAGGAGATTGAACCGACGATAAGCTGTTCTTTGTTATTTAGCTTGTTAATTGTTTTCATCAAAAAGAATGTAGAAAGATTACCCATTCCTATCCCAAGCAGGATAAAGTATTGATATGCTGACGGAACGAGTCCAATTGCAAGAAATGGACCTGCCCAACACAATCCATTAATTATTTTTGCAATCATCGGCCATTTTACACTTTGTTTCATTCTCGATCTCACAAATTGCATATAGGAACGGAATCGAGCGAATATTACTGCAAAAATGATTCCAAAGCACGCAACCCAGACCAGGATATTGAAGATCAGCGGATGGTGGCTCTGGCCAAACACTTCAATCAATAGAGTTCCGGATAACAGTGCCGCAGAAATGGCAAGAAAAAGAACTCCAAATGCCCTTCTTACGAGCACCGTCTCTGCTTCTCTCTTCAAATACTTTTGAGTTGGTTATCTGGTAATTTTAGTCTTACAAATAATTAGAATGAGAAAATGAGGTTGATTAGGAAGCTGTCTACCACTAGTTTCGAGGTACTTGATGATATCGATCATCTACGTACGTAAACGCATACTTAGCTTTAGACTACCGTGAAATCGATTGGACCAGTCAGCCCAACGTACTCCGCGACACCAAAAGTCCTCAAATAATTCAGTTCTTAAATTTTCAGAATTTTGAATTATTTGAATCACATACTAATGCGTTTTCAAGAAAATATTCTTCTGCGAATTTGACATATATGGAGGATTATGTAAAAAAAACTATTGTAGGTAATCAACATTACGGATCTAGAAATGGAATTTTGACAGAGCTAATTGTTGGCATAACAGTTTAAGGAAACTTCCAGATTTCACTACATGATCATATAATGCCAACAAGTTTAGGAGTGTTACAGTATTTTTATAGATAACTATTTAAAGTTAAATGGGATTTGTCAGAAATTAGTACTATGGAAAGGCTATGTAAAGTAAATATTGCGATTACGATTCTGATTGATTATTGACGCAAAATCCTAAAGCCAACAAAAGCCTTGTTATCTTAGCGATTTTCTATAGCCCTTAGGTAATTATTTTAGCTATGAAGAAATAGATTTACATGATTACACAAAACTGAATGAAAATGGCCACATACTATTAGTAACTCAGTTCATTTTCTAAAGCTGATTCATAGACTATGACTAGAAAATTTCAATCTTCAAACGAGGACAAACTAGAATTGCTCTTTAGAAAGCAGTTAGAATTAACAAGAAAAATGCGAAATGTGAATAATAAGATGAGCTCAATTTATAAGAAGAAGGAAGTTTTTCGAGGATATCGTGTGTTCATGTTATCGACAGCTTTAATCCACGAAGCAATTGAATTGCAAAGAGAAACAAATTGGAAGTGGTGGAAACATGATTCGATCGCATCCTTGGAGAACTGCCAGCAAGAGCTCATTGACATTTGGCATTTTGTTATTCAATTATCTATCGAGCTGAAGTTAGATCCATCTGGTTTGGTAGAGAAGTATACAGTTAAGCATGATCGAAATGTTCAGCGGCAAAAAGAAGGCTACTAAATCTAATATGATCAAATAATATTCCAATTTATAATTGACATTTTAGTAGAAAATCAAAATTAGCATATATTTTTCGAAATTCAATGTTAAAATCTCCATTTTTTCAAATTTTAGTTGTTAATGTGAAGGTTTAGATCTGTAGTAGCTTTGATTGACTATGACTAACCAAAAATTGCTAGAGGGCGAACAATATGATCCACAGATCATTCATATCAGGAAAATCAGGTGATGTATGTACAACTATGATGTAATCTTGTCTATCATGTTTTTTTCAATTGCTAATTTTACTTCACGAGCTATCCTTCTTCCCATGCTCATTGGTTCGTCATAGACCAGATCTGAATAAGGCGAACCACTGACGTAGAGATTAGTTCCCGCAACAATTCTGGCAGAAAATTCGAATGTGACAAATTTTCCTTCTCTATCATAAACTCCTTCTAAGCAAAATGGTCCATTCATCCCTGGTGGTACTAAATTCTTGGAAGTGTTAACGAAAGATTCTCCCATCTCATAAGCACTAAGAAGTAGAGATTCGCGCAGAACTATAGGGATGTTTCCAACTACATTATACGACATCTCGAGTTCCGCGGAGAGCTGTTCTCTAGCAGGAATTCTTCCCAAGCCATCGACGTTAGATTCGTACCTCCTATCCGCACCCATAAGCTCAATCTCCTTTGTTATGGGAGAATAAAAGAAATGCAAGAATGCAGGAACTCCCAACACGTATTCTTGAATAAAAAGGTCCTGTTCGCCGCTTATCATCTTTTGGTCCTTGAGCCTTAAGGCTTGTCTTTCAAAACTCTCCCTGTTCCATGCTATAAAATACCCTCTACCTCCAGCTGCTCCATGCAATTTTACTATGCACAATCCTTGGATATCATTTTTAGAATCTATCGATTTCGAAACTGAAAGATGTGATTCTTCCATTAGTTTTTGCTTCAGATCGCGATCAGCCTCCCATCTCAAGATCCATTTATTTCCAAATATAGGAATGTTTATTCGTTCAATTTGATCAGAATTCATATACGCTATTAATGTTCCATGAGGGATCAAAATAGAATTGGTTTCTCGCAACCTTCCAATACACCTATCACTGGCAATGTCGCTTGTGTCATCTACTGAAAAAATATCATCTATGAAGTTAAATCGTTTATAAAGACTCAACCTTTTTTTCTCGCAAACTAGAAGGGTTCTTAATCCTTCATCTTTTGCTCCTTTCAAGAGCTGAAGCGCACAGTGTGAGCCCAAAGTTGCAACTGTATAATCTAGAGTTCCCATCAACCTACGTTACTTATTTTTCTATATATATAGGGTGATCAGAGCGTAGGTTAACGAAAAAGAAGAAAACTAGAGTCGTTTAGAAATTAATTACAAATTGTGAATAAGATTATATCTTGAGCTTCCTTGAGCCTAGGCGATTATGAGATCAAATTACTATGAACTTAGAAACCAAAAAAACTGCAAAAGTCGATACTGCAACTACAATGACTATACCAGATACTTATCTTTTGCCACCAAAAGTGATAAACTCAGCGATCAACTTTATTACAAATCCAATCGCGCCTACTACGCCCATACCGAGTAACACCAGCCTCAGATGCGTCATATAGTCATCCTTGCTGGTCTTCTTTGCCAGCTTCATAGTTTGAATAATTTCAACAACCTTTCTTTGGACTACTGACAATGAAACCTAAATAAATTAATTAGCTGTTATATTTGAAGCTACCGTTAGTGCATCTGTCTTGCGGTTGGACTAATATTGCCGCAATTTGCTAAGTACCATGAACTGCATAGATTGGTTCTTTATTAGTCCGCTGCATTTCTACAAAAGTCTCCGTATTCTGTATTCCCTCGATTTTCCCGATACGCTCTATTACGACATTGTGTAGCTCTTCTAGTGTACGAGAATTTACTGAGACTACCATATCGAATCTGCCGGTAACCTCTGATACTGATCTCACTTCGGAGATTCTTAAAAGCTCTGATCTAATTTTTTCTTTCATCTTTGGATCTCTGTTGATACCTACTATGGCTTTAACATTGATGCCTAACATGCCTTCGTTGACCGTAACGGTATAACGTTCAATAAGATTGCGCTTGGATAATCTTTTGATACGACTATAGAGAACAGAAGCATTGACATTGAGCCTTTTGCTCAATTGAGGCACTGATATACTGGCATCCACAGTCAATTCAGATAATATCTTCATATCTAATTCGTCAAATCTTTGCAAGTTTGAGTCATTCATGAATCATCGCCTATGATTAATAAATGTAATTTTTTGAATAATTCGTGGTATTATTGACATTAGGAACCGCCGAAAATAATTGCGTTGTATGCATTTTGTTATTTTGTATTAATAGTAGTAAAAATTATATTCTTTATGTAGTCGATTATCTGACCATGTTTGGGAGGGGAAAGATCAAGCCTGGAGACCATGTCTTTGTAGTTCATAACGATCATGAAGTTAATAATATCATTATTGGCAAAGTGCAAGCAGTTAATGGTGATAAGATAAAGATCAATGGGACTAAAATTAAGCCAGTAGGGCTGTTGGAACGAGTTAAAGCTGGTGGTGCGATAGGTAGACCTAGAGAGGTTCTTGAGAATCCCGATCCAAATAATTGCATATTTATGCTAATTGATCGGGTCGAGACTGAAATATTCGGCGAAGAAGTAAATCAGAAAGTATCGAAAACTACATGGATTAATGAACGACGCTATTATGTTCTTGATGGTTGGATAAAGGAGAATCTACCAGACATTTTTGCCTTAGTTCTTTCTGCCGCAGGAGATGAAAGATTGGAGGCTCGTACGATGCTACTCGAAAAGATGAATTCCATATATGAGAAAGATTTGAAAGAGCATCTCTATGCGGTTGCAAGGAGCACAAAGATTCTGTAAAACTTGAAAGTTTTATATTAAGGCGTCGTGGAACATCCGTAATTATGGAATATCTGTATGCCGCGTTGTTGTTACACAAACTAAAACAGGATATCACAGAAGAAAATCTTAAAAATGTTGTGAAGGCGACTGGCACAACTCCAGATGAGGTCAGAATAAAAGCGCTAGTCGCGGCCATAGGCGAAGTGAATATTGATGAAGCATTAAAGAATGCATCTCTTCCTACCCAACAGGTCCAAGTTAATGCCCCTGCTACTCAATCTGCGCCTTCGGGCCCCGCAGAAAAAGAAGAGAAGAAAGAAGAGAAGAAAGAAGAAGAGGCATTAGAGGGACTATCAGCACTCTTCGGTTAATTTTTTTTGAATTATTTATGTTAAATATAGTTTAGGGCATAGATTACCTATTTTGGGTCGTACCCTTGCTTGATCAGAACTGCTTCGAGTGCTGATGCATTTGTAGTGCATTTTGCTAACAATTGCCCAATAGTACTTTCTGTCACATAACCTGATTCCATCGACACCGCCACAGCATTTTGTTGCGCCTTAATCAGCAGGAAGCCAATATTTTCAGCAGTTACATAACCCGTCTCGGTAGCCAAGGCGAATGATTCTGCAACACATTTTGCGAGTCCCTCTGAATATTCTGAAAGATCAATTCGAAGTTCATTATCATGAAGCACGAGACCTTCTGCAATTGCAAAACTAACTGAAATTCCGGCTTCAATCGGCTTTATCCCTACTTTGTTAAGAACAGATGCCAGCTTACCAGATATTCGATCGCCGGGCTTGGCAACGAGTGTATCCCTAACAACCCAAATCGTCCCCTGATCTATTTTTGTAGGGACATTAGCTTCTTTGAACTCTGAAAGAACTGGTCCTGGATTTATCCCAGTGTTTCCTGCATTTATTAGAATATTACTGGAAGCGATATCTCCATCCTTAGCTGCTAATAATATTTTGTTCTTGTCGAAGATGAGGTTGAGTTGAAAAGGGTTTATTTTAGTAAACATCAGAGCACACTGGCCTTCTAAAAGCTTAGACAAATCCTCGATCTTGGGGATGTTTGTTATTTTCTCGAATGCTCTCTGAGCAACTTTGTTTTTTATTATCCTAATTCTAATAGTCTCTCTAAATTTCTTTCTAAGCATCATCAACTGTGCAGCTCTGACCTTGGTTACTTTTGATAGTGCAATTACGTTATACTCCAATGGTAATTTTTGGAGTTCCTCATACATCAGGCGTTTTTTCTTGGGATATGTCTTCCTGGTTTGACTATGAGTTTGCTGGGAATTCACATTAAGCACCTTTGTCCTTCTTCAACATGCTCAACTTAGCAGTACTTCCCATAGTAAATTTAACTACCGCATTCTGAATATTCTTACCGCCTTGCGGCAGTTTCTTTTCTAATTCTGTTACTACTGTTTCAGCATTTGACACCAATTTCGAGTCTTCCATTTTTTCATCACCTATTTTTGCAGCTAAGTTCAATTGGTTCTTTGTTCGTACACGAACGGAATTCCTGAATTTTGTCGAAAGCGTTTCAATTGGTGCACCGTATTGAAGAGGCGTAGGCATTTTTCCTTGTGGGCCCAAAAATTGACCTAAAGATCTACCGACGTTAGGCATTAATGAGGTATCTGCCAGAAAAAAGTCGTGGGCACGGACAATTTTTCTAGCCTCTCTCCTGTTCGTACCGAGCCGATCGAGCTCGTCTGGCTCTATTATTCTATCTATCCCGGCCTTTTTTGCACGCGTACTTAGATCCCCCGATCCTACTACGCAAATTCTAGGCGGATTAGAGATCTTATTTGGCAGCTCAATAACTTCGTTTATAGAGAATCCCCGCTTTACATCTATATCCTTTAGTACTAGTGTTAACTCCACGGACTGATCGAAATTTCTTTTGGTGGCACCTTCACGTGCACGTTTAACTAACTCTCCGAGCTGACCGCCAGTTATCATATATGCAGTCAATGCACAGAAAGCCTCTTAAAATCTTTTAGAATATTTATGTTTTCTAACGAGAAATGCTATGTTGAGAAGATCAACTACAACTACATTACAAGATTAGTGAACCCATACAAATCTGTGCATTGTAGGTTTTACATATCGATGATAATTCCCGATTCTGTGTTCGAGTCAATCTAGACATTAGATGCTCTCCAAATAGTCTCTATATGGCTTAGACTATAGGTACATCTTCGATTAGTTGGTTGTATAATAATTCGGACTAATTAACCAAAATGCATTATCTGTTTTCTATATTCGCTATGTGTTTTCCATATTGGTACAAGATTCTAGAGAGCTGGGATTATGCACGGATTCTCTTGCTAACTTATGAATATCTTCAATATCAATAACCCTATCAGTTGTTGTAACTACAGATACGGGAAGAATACCTGCAGATGTTTTCATTATGATTGGCTTGAAATCCAAGTTATCATGTATTGTAGGAGTTCGTCTTATTTTGATACAATATATGGTATGTTGTGATTCATCGACTCAGATAGGTGGATAATTTAGTCTATTTTCTTCGATATCTGTTTTATCGGTACTATAATACTGTGAAACCAATCTGAAACCAATAGAACCTATTGCTATGATGATATACTTGGTTTCGTCGTTGTTACACAAAGTGAAGAAATTATTTTTTTCTAGCAATGCATTATTGACTTATTATGTAAGCTTTTGCAATGTTGTAAAATGAGGAATACGTAACAATCACAGAAACGAACTCAGATAAATTCGCCCCGAATATCCAACCAGTCCACATATGTCGTAATATATCTCTTACCTTCGTACAGTCCGATTGAAAACAGAACTATCATGTTAGCTGCCATTCAGCAATTAGGTGACAACTATTTCTGTTAGAAAATGGATGGATGCTTGCATGTCTCAAACACTGAGCATTTCTGCATTGCTGGCGTAGCTTCATTCATTCAATAGATTATTAGCGTTATACTCAAAACTTTGACTGTATGATATGATTCCTAGAGATTGTGTAAGTATATCTATAAATAGTAAAAATCTGAAATGGCAGAAATATTTGATTCTACTAGTAAATTACAAATTTAACGAATTGGACGATATCGAATTTTTGAAAAGTCCGATATTGTTACCTCGGAAAAATTGTATTATAACTCTATACGTGGACATGCTATGTTGTAACTATTGTCAAAAATGCTGTGACCTATGTGTAAACAGGTCTCAGATTTGATAAAATTCATTCAGAAAATGATGGTTTCCAGAGAGTTAACGAGAAATATATCGACAAATATGAGCGGGCCCGGTGGGCTTCGATCCCACGACTTCCGGCTTTCTTCGATAGAACTTAGAAGGCAGGCGCTCTGTCCAAACTGAGCTACGAGCCCGAATATGATACCGACACTTCCTTAGTTAGTCCCGAGCTTATTTTTTTGCTAGGAAGAGGTGGCTTAGACCTTTATAAAGAGTTTGGCCATAGTATACACGAAATTTATTTCGCCGTCGAGCAAAAATCAAGATATGACTAGGCAATCGAAATTACAAAATTTCTGAATTCAAATCAAGGTAACCCGCGCCTTTCGATACTATATTTCCTCGGATTGAGAGCAAGGCAATATCTTTTTAAATATATCTATAACCATTAAGATCATGTATTATGAAGAGCTTGAAATCTTTACCTAATATAACGAACTCGTTAATGCTATCTGTAGCGAGCTTATTAATATTGGAACTAGGAAAACGATCAGATTTTACTATTGTATTGCAGGGCAACCGTAATATAGCGATCATTCTTGCACGTTTCGTCGTCATTACTAATACTCAGATGCGGGAGTACACATTAATCTCGTATTACAATAGTCCCAATTTTCTGTTAATACGTCAATGTGCAAGCAGAGCTGCCCGAGCAAGATACCGATTTAATGGTGAGGATCTTAGATAGATGACTCGAGAGGCTATAATGGCAAATGTCCCTAGTAGTACTTTTAGCAGTGAAGTGAATCTCAACAATATGGATCCTGAATTTTCATTAAGGAAGGAATACGATGATTTAGCGCGTAAATTTGAAAAGACTAGAACAATTCTACACTCGTCAGGATCTATCGAAGTAGGAATCACGCCTCATGAAGTAGTCCAAGAATCCAGAGCGTATAGGTTAATTCATTACAGACCTATGCTCAGTAAGACTGCTGCAACTCCTATTTTAGTTGTATATGCCCTTATAAATAAATCATATATTTTGGATCTGCAGCCAGACAAAAGTTGGATCCAAAGCTTGGTGAGTCAGGGTTTCGATATTTACCTAATAGATTGGAAGGCCCCTACTCCATATGACAAATACACTTCATTTGACGACTATGTGAACGTCTACTTGGATGATTGTATAGAATTCATTCGAACTAAGAAGAGAATAGATCAGGTCACTCTACACGGCTATTGTATGGGCGCAACTATGTCTGCCATGTACTGCACTTTGCATCAGGAAAAGGTAAAAAATCTTGCAGCCATCGCACCTGTAATTGATTCAAGTCGTGATACTACTGTGCTAGCAAATTTCTCTAGGCATTTAGATGCTGATAAGGTGTTCTCTACCATTGGAAATATGCCTAAGGAGCAGCTATACTCTTGCTACTCAGCACTCAAGCCCTTTAAGCAAGGCGTAAACAAGTACATAAACCTTGTTGAGAATATAGATAATGACAACTTTGTACAAAACTTCTTGCGAGTAGAGAAATGGCTATATGATACTCCCGATATTGCAGGTGAAACCTTTCGCCAGTGGATAAAAGATATTTACCAGCAAAACCTACTTTATAAAAATGAAATGAGGCTAGGAGGCCAAGTTATTGATCTGTCAAAGATAAAAATTCCCTTTTTGAATATAGTTGCCGAGGAGGATCATCTCGTTTCACCAGAATGTAGTGCTGCGCTAAATGAATCTGTATCTAGTACAGACAAGAGACTTATGCGGTTTCATACGGGACATGTAGGTCTAATTGCAAGTAGCTATTCTCAAAATAATGTTCTCCCAAAGGTTGGTCAATGGTTTAGAACTCGATCCTAAATCGTGGTATATCTAAGATGTGGGGGCACCGACCACCGTGTCATAGAAAGGTTAGAAGGGACTCGCACAGGTAACAACACCATGAAAGTTATAGGGCTACGCAAAATTCGAGATTTGAAATTCTTAAGACTATTTGAGGTTTCGAGTACCACAAATGTCTAGTATGTTATTCTTCAGATTCACTTGCGTAAACTGTCTTTAGGTCTTCTGCGTTCAATGGGAATTATTATGACTTGGACCAGATCGCCATCTTCAATGTCCAATGCTTGTCTCTCGGCTTCTGGGATGGAGATTCTGCCACCACTTTGAACCGTCGTTTTGAACATAGCGTTATAATATATTAGACCTTGGAGAGTTGAGAAAAAATTCTGCATAGCGTTCTGCTGAAGTGAGGAGAATTGTTTCATAATTTCCTGTTGTGCCTCGCTGCCCTTATCTACCGCTTTCTTAAATGTGGAAACTGGGTCATTGGGATCTTCCATCTAGATAGACCTTTATCTGTCACTGTATTTAACATTACGCAACTTCTGCAATTTATGAAAGAAATTTCAAGACAATATTGCTGAAATCGTTTGGTTTTTCAACATAAGGCGTATGACCGCAAGCATCCATAAGTATTAGCTTGGAGTCTGGGATAGATTCAAGCTCTCGTGCATAATTAGATGGAATCATTCTATCATCTACGCCCCATATGACAAGTGTAGGTGAAGTAATTCGACCAAGTCTTGGGATCAAGTTAGGAGAATCTCTAATTCCGAGTAGCGTTGACATAAATGCATATTTAGAATTTGGCAGTCTCATTCTATTCACAAAATCTTTGACGGTTTCATCTGATACTACTTCTGGGTCAAAAGCCATTTCTTTGAAAGCTCGTAAAGCGTTATCGTGAGTTGGATAAAGCGCTGCCATAATGTATTGGTCGAGTACCTTAGTAGAGGATCTCATAAGTCCTGCAGGAGCAGCAAGAACGAGCTTGTTAACCCTAGACGTAAATCTAATTGCAAATTCCGCTGCGAGATAACCACCAAATGAGGAACCCATCAAATTCATCCTTTCAATTCCTTTCTGTTCTAAAAAATCCTGAAGAAATTCCACAAAGAATTCTATTGTATATTCTACAGTCGGCTTGTCACTATATCCAGATCCGATTATGTCGGGTATAAGTAGTCTGTACGACTTTGATAAAGCCGGTACAACTTTTAGCCATCTATCTGCAGACGCTCCTAGCCCATGTAGTAGAACAAGCGTGTCCTTTCTACCTGACATGTCATTTTGATCAGCATAGTCAAGATATCTTATTATGTAATCCTTGAATTGGATTGTCTTCATAGGGATGTGGATTTTCGACACCTACGCTACAAAGTCACAGTAATGCTTCCTGATTTAATATGTTATCCATCAAACTTACTAAAAGGACTTCAGATGAAAGGAATTGCAAAATTGACTAATTGATTGATCCCTTATGAATCCATATAAATCAAATAGCTTTAATAATCAACACTGTCCAGCTAATCCTGCGCGTGGATGTCTTATGATATTACAGTGACTTTGAATAACACGGAAATGGCAAGTGGAGAGGAAATTCGAGGTAGGATTGTCATATCTTATAATGGCAGGTTTGATTCTGTAGTTATCAATTCGTTAATTGAAAATTCTAATGATGTAGTAATTATTGAAACTATAAACGGAAAGCAGGTTAGCCATCCATATCCTAGACTTTCATTGTTGAAGAGTGATATTGGTGATACAAACGTAATAGAATTTCTGGCAAGAACAGATCATGTTCCGAAGGACTCTCATTCGTCGGTGAAGTTTCGTGCATCACTGATTCAGGAGCATAAGGAAATAGCTTCGAATATTGCATACCTAAAGATTCTTACCTAATTTGCCGCATTTGAATAGATTAATTTAATTGATCTATATTTTCGACTAGATATAATTCTAGAACTTACCTTTTGCAATTACAATCTTGCCAGTCATCCAAGGGTGAGGTTCGCAGTGATATGGGTATGTGCCATCAGTAGTAAATGTGAATTGATATGTTTTTTGCGGCAACACAAGGCCTATACTTGATATAGAATTGAATTGTCCATTAATTAAATCCTTATACCCGTTATCCGAAGTCACAGAATGGGGTACAGTGTCATGATTGGTCCAAATAACTTTGTTACTAGCGCCTAAAACTGCATCTCCTTCTTTAGGAACAAAGTTTTTGGTCTGTGACGGCTGAGATGAACCTGGGGAAATAGCAATCTTAGTGGTTTGAGGAGGATTTAGAACTTGCGCTGGCAATATAGGCTTCGCATTAGCTTGTGGAAGATAGATAAATTGATAGTAACCCATACTTGCACCAACGGCCACGATAAAAGCAATGATACTTATACCAGCGGCTTGATTCTCCATAAACCTTACTCTATGTATAATGCAAGTATGTGTTCACATATAAAGTTTGGGAGTCAGTGACTTATGATAATTTCGGGCAAATCAAATTTGCTGATGGTAATGTAGTACCGTACGTAGATGTTAGAATTACCAATGATGAGAAACGCCGACGTCCCTTGTTTATGCCCACTAGACATTGATCTGAGTACTGCATTGATAAAATCGACAAAAAATTTTCACCATGATCCTAATCTCGTTTTGAAATTAGATTCAGAGCGTACAGCATGCAGTACTATGAGATACATCGATACGACAACGGGAGCTTTCACTATGTGGTTACCAGAACAAACAAGTACTCTGAGGCCAAAGTGAGGGAAGATGTTAATAAAATGAATCGGATGTTAACAGATGTAGTTAGAGCAAATGGAACGTGGTATGAATTCATAGTAGGGACAACCGACGATGAACCAAAGCATTTAAAACATAAATGGAGATGAAACTTAAAACGACAATAAGATTGATACCCAAAAAAATTTGTAACATGTCACCAATAATTACATTAACCTCTGGATAGGACTAAAAAATGAAAAGAGAGCAAAAACGATCAGTAGAATACCTAATATCTAATGCAGACTTGAATTCAATAATATCACATGAATCTATTAAAAAGCAGGATCATATTTTAATTGTCGATGCTAGACCGTTCAATGACTACTTGGCTGGTCATATACCTGGCTCAATAAATTTAGATTTTATGCAATTTCATTGGTTGGATACTTCACCGACTGGAATAAAGCAATTCAACAGACAATGTAGGCAACTGCTTACAAATATTGGTGTAGAGGGTAAGGACAGGGTCGTCATCTATGACGACACTTCCGGACCCAGCGCCGCAAGAGGGCTCTGGCTTTTGCTATATTTTTCATTCAAGAATGTCTCTATACTTGATGGGGGCTTCAGTAAATGGAGAAAGATGGGATATAGAATTGAGAAGCAAACTAATCAATTCGAGTACTTTAAGTTTCATGGAAAAGAGAATCCTAATGTACTGGCCACTTCCAATGAGGTAATGTTAGCTATAAAAGCCGAAAAAAACGGAAGGGTTAGTATTATTGATTCTAGGTCAAAGGCAGAGTTCGACGGAACTGTAGTGCGAGGTGGCAGGAGAGGTCACATACCCTATGCAATCCATATAGACTGGAAAGAGAATCTGACAAAAGGGATTTTCAAAGCTTTTCCTAATTTGGATAGAGTATATTCAAACATTCCAAAAAACAATGAAATAATAGCATATTGCCAAGGCGGATATAGGGCAGCAAATACCTTTCTCGCTTTAAGATTGTTGGGATTCAAAAAAGTGAAAGTATATCTGGGGTCCTGGGGAGAGTGGAGTAGTCATTACAATTTACCAGTAGAAAATAGAAATAAGAGCTTAACACGTTAAATTTTTCTATGAGCTTAATTATTTTGAATTATTCCTTTCACTAATCATTAGTTATTGAAAATAATGATGAGTTAAGCTGTTTTGTTCATTCCAGGAAACCATGGCTAAGTTACCTTAAGTGAGTATCTAAAGATCAAAATTAGAATGCACAATAGAGTAGTAAAGGTTGCTCCCTACTATGAAAAGTAAAGTTTTTGAATATGGAATGTAAGCTAAATAAGCAAGCCATATATGGAACGATATTTTTTAGAATTTTGTAATAAAATTCTATCATTGGATGATGCTATACGGTTTATAGGAATTGCTAACGAACACGGCATACTATTAGCCACTGCTGAACGCAAAGGACTTATTCCACTGCTAAACACCGAGGAGACCATACAATATGCTATTACGGCAGCGACGAGACAATACACTAGGATTAGATGGCAAGGAATATTAGGCAAAATTGACTATACTAGCTCTCACTATGATAAGTTGCTACGTGTAACTATACCCGTAACGGATAGATCCAATCGACTATCATTCGTTTTAATATTTACTTTTGACGTGAATTCGAAAAACTTTCACGAAGTAATAATGGAAAGGATAATCCCGATTATTCGTAGAAACACACCACGTTTGCTTCGAGAAAAAGCTAATATATCATCTGTCTAGCTTGGACGTGTTGAGATTTATCTGATTCAAAGTCATTCAGTGCCAGCACTTGCGCGATTTCCAAATCTGAAACATCATTTAAATATCAAGATTCGAAGACAGTTTAGATGTAAGAACGATTTGTGATGTACCTACCTAGATTTATTGTCAAAAAATATTTGCACTATTTTGAGATTATGCACTGACACAACAATTTATAATATGATTGCAGGGCCAAAGATTTATAGATATGTATTAATTAGATTTTGTTATGACGCAGCAAACCCCTCCTAGTTCTGGGGGCAAGGTTTCAAGGCGTGATTTTCTGAAACTCTTGGCAGCAGCAGGTACTGTAATGACTTTTATACCCTTCGTTGATTGGGGCAAATTTTTGCCAAATCCCGCTGGAAAAGTCTCTGCCAAAGCTAAGGTAGTATTACCTGATGGTTCTCAAGCCAACGTCAAATCATTTCCAACAAATCACTCAGAGGTCATAATCTATCCGAAAACAAATGATGCAACACTAAATAAAGAAGCATTCAGGACGTGGCAATTCATTAGACTACCAGTGGAGTTGGGAGGGAATCAGAATGCTGCAACTGCGTTTAGGGCATATAGCGCAGTTTGTCTACATCTGTGGTGCTTGTGGAAATACTGGCCTGATCCAGGTCGAAAAAGAGGAGAATGTCCATGTCATGGAAGTATGTACGATCCTCTTACTGGAAAGGCATTCGCTGGACCAGCGTCGCTACAATCGCCTCCATCAAATGTTCTGGCGAGGTTAGATCTTGAAGTAGATAACGATGGAAATATATGGATAAAACCTCCTAATTGGAGTCCAGAGGGCAATGGAGTGGTAGGATTTGGTCGTTTCCTTAAAGAGTGAAAATAGTCTAGTTCGATTCTTCAGATGGGTCTACGCAGGAGTAGATCGTACTATCTTCATGGGGATGAAATTTACGTTCCCCTCAAGATTTGTTAGCCCCTTGGGTTTCTTGGGTATGCTCACATTTGTCATCTTCATAATTTTGGGTATCACAGGGGCATTCTTGATGCTGTGGTATGAACCGGTTCTCGATCGGGCTTGGGATAGTGTCAAGAACATAAATGACACGATTCCGTATGGATTTCACATTCGAAACATCCATTATCATGCATCTAACGCGATGGTGATGGTGGCACTTTTGCATATGTACTATCAGTACTTTAGCGGAAGATACAAGATACGTAATGAAATTCTTTGGGTTACCGGGATTATTATAGGAGTACTTACCATACTAGAAGCTTTCACAGGTTACGATATTATCTTCAGTGAACGGGCAGAATTGGCTATTTCTATTGCTGCATCGCTAACAAATTCTATTCCTGTTTTAGGTCCACAGATGAGGGAAGCCTTCTTCGGAGGTGGTTTCCATGACTTCGTATTGCGCTTCTATTCATTCCATGTATTTTTCCTGCCAATATTCTTGTTAGGATTGATGGTAGTCCACTTCCCACGATTCATGGTCTTTGATGTGCCGATGGTGATGGCGATCAGCGGTGCTATAATGATTACGGGTGGCGTATTTCCAGTGGATTTAGGTACTAAGTTTGATCCAAATATTCCGCCTGGTATCACGGTCCCAGAATGGTATTTGACTGGGCTTTATGCATTTCTAAGAACCATGTACGACAAATTCGTGACTGGTGTCGCATGGCCAGGGTTGTTCATATTCGCTCTTTTGGTGGTACCATTCGTGGACAGATACAAGAAATTCTCTTGGAAGGACAGACCGCTTATCACCGCTTTAGGCATCACTAGTCTTGCTCAAATAATAGTTACAACTTATTGGGGTTTCTATATTGATGATGATATCAAAAAGGCTCTCTTAGAGAGGCTAGTAATCGACCCTATATTCTTTTATACTGTCATGCTATTGCTGATCCCACTCTCATTTGGCTTCAGTTATATGATGATAAAACTTGCTAAAAACGCAGAAGCTAACGCAAAGCTAAAGCCAAAGAAGACTAGCACAAAGACGTCAATAAATCTACCCTTGAAATGGATCTACATCCTATTCATAGCATTATTGGGCTTCCAAATCTATCTCAATATCGCGGCATACTATGCAGTAATGAGTGGTATGAAGAACTTCTCGCTTTTCATAGTCGGAGTAATGATGTTAGTGTTTGCTGGAATGTTCCATCTATACAGGCATGGTAGATCAATAGCTAAAGCGCCACCAATTGTTCCCAAACCTGCGATACCAGCCAAACCATTCCCGGTCCAAAAGACTTCCCCTTCAATTTCTGCCACAGAGCCAACTACAAAACAGCTAGCCCCTCCACCAGAAGTCCAAAAGACAAGCGGCCAGCAATCTCAACAATCAGGTGGGATGCGTACCGACAGAGCAACCAATGCAGGGGGACCTGAAGTCAACATAAATAAGGCCCAGATAATGCCTAGTGGTCCCAAGGAGGATCAAAAAACAGCCACCTACAAAGTCGAAGAGAGCGAAAAGGATAGACTACGACAATAGAATTACAGCTAAGATATAATTAAATGGGTATAGACGCAATTGATTCTGACACTAATCTTGCGGCAAGGTTAGAAGTCATCTGATTGATATCAAATCGAGGACATACTTCACAAACGTCCATGCCTACAACTCCACTCGAGGCGGCTTTCTTAACCAAGTAAATAAGTTCTGTGGATGAGAGACCTCCTGCACTTGGAACAGACACTCCCGGGGCAAAAGCAGGATCGACACAATCCAAATCTATGGAGATGTATTTCTTGTCACTAGAAATGGATGATATTCTATTGGCAATTTCAGAAATTCCAGCTTCTGCAATATCTAGAGGCGTAATTATCTCTAAACGTGCTTTTTGTACGTTTTCTAATTCTTGCTCCTCGGCGGCTCTTGTTCCTACAAGGACACTCTTCTCAAAATTTAAATATTTAGAGGAATCGTATAGCACTGAACCGTAATAATCAGTCGTAGTTGATACGAAGTCAGGATGTGCATCAAAGTAAATCAGGCTCACTTTCCCCATGACATTGCCAATTGCTCGTAGAGCAATAGTACTTACAGAATGGTCTCCACCAGTGATTATAGGTATCTTGCCTAGAGTAAAAACCTCTTGAATTGAAGAGTACAGTTCTTCTCTATTTAGGTAGCCCAAATCATAGATCCTTTTGTTGTTTAGATTGCCGCCCATCGGCATTGTCGGAATTAGTTTCCCTTCCCTCAGGAAAAATTCTGACTCATTGGAAGCGATGCGAATACAATGTGGACCTTTACTCGCGCCTTTTCGTTTTGAATTAGATTTTGATTCGTCAGCCACACTTAAAAGGACAATATCAGCCTCTGAGACGTTATTTACATTTGATCTAAGAAAAATATCAGGGAAGTTTTTCATGAGCGGCTCAAGTAGAGTTATGAATGAATAAAAGCATTCTAAGTTCCAAATTGCTTCTTACGGATCGAGTTGTCATAAAATTTTGAAAAATTGTAGTATTGTTTTTAATCAAATTCTATTGCCTTCCTCTTCACTTTAGGCGATTCGTAAATTTGAGCAATTATTTCTGGCAGATTTAACAATATAATATCCACCTGGATAAGCATACGACCTACTTTAATCTTGGACCCTTGGGGCCAGATAGAAATGAATTCTACCAAGGTTCATAACCCTAAATTCCAGTCTAATGGGCATTTTACTTGAGAATTCAGCAGCAATCGAGCCCCCTGCAGTACTTATCGCCTTTGTAACCTTAGAAAGATAATCTATGCTGTAAGTTGCAGTGCTCTGTTCCTTCACATTTAGTTCCTCTAAGCCTTCACTCTTAGGATCAAGAACTATCTCTGCCTCGCCAGAGTCGCCCTTTCCAGAAAAATGAATTGCAGACGCTTCTGATTTAATCGACAGGTATTCCGACACAATATTGACATCAGAGAGTATTCTATCAAACGATCCAGCTACTAATACTGCTTTTGTATTGAAACTTAATTTGGGTAGTGGAGTGGCACTTGCAGAACTTTCAATAAGTCGCATTTTATATTCTCGGCGATAGCCGTTGTGCATTTTTACTAATAAAGTGCTATCTTCAGCAAGACTCATCTCGACTGAATCTTTCTTCTCACCCCTTCTAATCACTTTTAATAACTCGTCGATTCGGACTCCGAATTTTACTGCTGAATCACATTCGAAGCTCTCAAAAGTTGTATTAGGCCAATGAATGTCAATTAGAGCTACATGCGATGGGTCCATCCCCCTAAAGGAAATGCCCTCAATATTGGCTTCGAACGTTGCTTCGTCTACCAAAGTAGAAATTGCTGAAGTAACAGCTTTCCATTCTTCTGTAGATCTTGTCCTAGCTCTGAACACCAATTAATGTCAATAGATTGGCGAATGATAGCCGATTTTAATGTATTGTTAGGTACAACTTCGATTAGGTAATAGAATAATTTGGAACGACATCTGTAGGCCTACCGATAACCGATACTCATTAAATCCCTATATGTGTTCTACACCACGCTTTGAAACGATGTGGTTCTGAAGTCATCCGCTATCTTGCTTGAGTAGACGAATATCCAGAGCAGAGGATTAGCGGGTTTGAACCAAGAAGCCATTTAATTATATTTTACATACCAAGTAGTTAAAGAAATTAAGTAATGCACGTTGTGTTCATAATCAAGAATAGTTTCTCCATGTGTGATTACACTTCGTACATCTGTAAAATTGCGTAGTTGCTTCATCTGCTGACCTTGTCTGAAGCATCCACCAATAAGCAGTGTTATTTCCACACTTGGTGCAATCTATAGCAGTTGTTGGTAAGACACTTGGTCCCTGGTCTGTCTCAATCACCTTCAGTGAACCAGATTCTTGTTCGGAATAATGCGGGGCACCTTTCCTAGCACTTGCAGAATATGTATTATCAGTGAAGTCATTTCCACTATCAATTTTTGTGCCACATTTAGGACAGAATACAATGCCTTCGTCGACTCTTGATTTCATTCTTGTTTCACAGTTAGGACAAAACTTCACCTATCCTCATTCCCCTCTTTATTGACTATTCATAACGTCCGAAAAAGTCTTAGCCAATTTTCGGACATATTCCGAAGCAATAGTAGTTGCTTCACTTAGGGCTTCAACTGGATCTTTCTTATTTGTCAAGAGCCTCATCATATAGTCCTTTATAAGTGGGTGTTTCAGCATCACACCTGCAAATTCAACAGCTGTTTGCTTTAACAATTCATGCTGAATAATGTACATAACCGAGATATCTTCCTCTTCAATCTTCAATTCTAATTCATTCTCTCTCAGCTGAATGATCTCTGCAAGCATTAAACAGACAACTACTTATTGAGGATATAAATCATATCCTGCTGAATTCTATATCTATGACATCCTTGGATCAGACTAGCTCCATTTCTAGTATTGCTTTGAGCAAATATAGTGAACAGGTAAATCCTGGCAAGTGTGTAACTATATCTCTTTCGTTTAGAATCGAAGGACAAATAAGGATTGCATTTGAGCAACGAAATTGGGAAAAGGCATATGATAAACATGATAACATTTTCCGACTGACAATTGAAGTAGAGCTGAAATCAGGAAGAAAGACGATTACCTCATTAAAGTTTGTCAGAAAAGCAGTCTTATTCTGGACTAGGAGTCCAAAGATCCCTTACAGAGTTTGGATAATGATAGTTAAGGATGACGAGTCTTTCTATCCGTCAACGGTTGATGAAGCCAAATCACTTTTATTTGATATTGAAAAGATCATCGAACTAAACATGAACGGCCTTAAACCAGGTAAACATACACTCAAAGCAGATATCCGTGTTACTTGGGGCAAGCATTTGTTTTCCAACCCAACAAAAATACATGCAAGATCGGATGAAATCCATATCTTCAAAGAACGTTTGGATTATTAATTGTTGTACTTACACAGATAGGTTACAATATTAATTACCTACATAGGTTACACTTTTCTGATTAGTTATTGTATGTGTGCTAGATGTAATAAATCTTTGTAGGAACAACTCTGACGGAGTAAGACCGTTTATGCATTCGTGTTCTCTGGTTTCGTTATATGCTTTAACAAACATGTCGTATTTTTGTTTACCTTCATCTATGTTTGGAATATCTTCTAATGCTATGAATTCACTCTCTACTATCTTGTTATATGCTTCCACCTTTCCTTGTAACTGCGGATAAGAATTTAGTATCAGTTTATCCTTTATCTGATTATGTACAAGAAAATCATAGAAGATTCTGGATGTAAACTGTTTATTGCTATCTTGCAATATCTTCCTGGGATTGCCATCAGTTATTATCCAGTCCTCTAACACATTAAGAACATCTACAGACCACTTCCTTTCAGACGATCTACTTGCTATTTTTCTAGAACAGTCAGCAAGACAACTAATGATATAATTCCTTTGACTAGAGTTATTCAAGTAGAACCTCCCTATGATGCCCATCTGCAGCATTTCGTTTGGATGCTTCATCACAAACCTTTTGCAAGTTCCTGTTTTGGCCTTACATCTGAGGATATTAAGGTAATGTCTCTTCAGTATCTTCTATATGGTCCTGGTACTTGATGAGATTCCAACTACCTTTCTTAACCTAGACTTCATCCTATTACATCCAAACCTTTTGGTTAATCATAGATAAAGAATTGTTTCTTCAAGCTCTGGTATAACCTTCTTCTTGCAGTTGATATTATGATGTCTTGTATAGAGATTTGATAGACCTTCTCTCCCTTTCAGTTTGTATCTGTTATTCCACTTGTAGTAAGTCTTTCTGGTTATACCGTATCGCTCGCAAATATTACTACTGTATTACTAGTCCATTCATTTTCATATATTAGATTAAACCTTCTATTGATTTCTGTATGGATACACTTCCCGGTAGAAGTGTAACCCGTGTCTGTAAGCTATAATGCCACCTGTGTCCGAAAGTACAACAATTAATAAGCGTCTTGAGCTTTCGCTCAGAATAGCTAAAAATTCATCTTTAAATGACACATGATGCTAAACTAAAAAAAGAATATATCAGGCACATTTTACCGGAAATCAGATGGTCAATATTAATACTTATTCAGGAACTGAATCACAAGAAAGTTTTCCGTCCACTACTTTAACAAAAAGATATCTGTTGTCCTTAAAGATCAAAGTTAGTTCGCCGCTATTCTCTTCAACGTCCAAAAGTTCTTGGCCTTTTATGCCATCGAATTTGCCCATACACCTTACTAGTTGATGCAACTATTTAGGTTATTGACTCTAATACTTTGGTATCATACGAAGGATATTGAGATCCAATTCAGAAGACCCTTTGATATAATAAACAAGGTTAGTACGTAACATAATCGGGATTCTTATTCGTGCAATCTCCACATGTTTTTATATACGGGTGTATTTTATAGGACTAGATCTATGCCACAAGCGTTCGTATTGATGAATGCTGAATTAGGAAGCGAGGACTCGATTGTAGATGAGCTAAGAAAAATCGAAGGCGTAAAGGAAGTTTATCAGGTTTATGGAGTGTATGATATTGTCGCGCAAGTGGAATCAAATACTATGGAACGGGTGAAGGAGACTATTACCTGGAAATTGAGAAAACTTAACGGGGTGAAGTCGACGTTGACAATGATTGTAATGGAATGACTACGAATTCATCTAATGTTATGAGCATTGTGTATGCCTTTTCTCATTATACCTCGTCCGTAACTTTAATCTTCCAGCAATACATATAGAAATCAGATGATCCTTTTCAGTAAAGACAATAAGGATGCGGAGGGCCTTGTCAAATGCAAGTACTGCAATATGAAGTTTGAAGGAAAGGAGAGGTTAAAGAGACATCAAAAAAAGGCACATAGTGAAAGAGGGGAAAGTGAGAGTCAGTCTAATCCAAATCCTTTTGGTGGCTTCTGACCATCGTAACTCATGTTGATGATTTCTGTTATTTCAAATACGATTTGAAGCGGTGAATACTATATGCATATACTGGTTTGACGTATTTTCCTTTTTGATATTTCAATTCAAAGTTGTTGGCTCGAGTTTGACATGTTTAAATACAGATTGACTCCATAACTCAGTCAACTAACAGGTACATTATTTGAGGGTCTTGGGATTGAAAGACCACATAATTTCTGGACTACTCAACAAGAGTATTCAAATTAAATTGCAAAGTCGATGCAAACAAGGAATTGAAACCGGACTATTTAATTTCCGGTTAAAGGATTTCGTAATGCTCTAAATGACATGTATGATTTTAGATGATATGTATTCCGCCTTAGAAAATTACGTATAAATATTCAATTTGTGGTCGCGATCTAGTTTTGAGACATGTCAGCAATACATAATGATTTGATCAATATTCAATTATCCGTCTAAAAATCATTTAAAGATAAGATCCGCGTTTGTTTGTACTCTTCACCGCTCCTCGATTTCATTGCTAGTAATCACAAATAATGATCCCGATATTACGATGGAATGGGAGTGCACTACATACCTCGTTCCAATGATATTAATAGTCATTTCTATAGAATAGAACTACACACATTGGCCCTGGCAATTCTTATGCGACATGGAGAAGCTGAAAACAATGTCAATCGAGTGTTGGTGGGAAGATATCTTGAATCACACCTAACTTCCTACGGCAAGCAACAGGCTACTGAAACCGCTCGATTGATTCAAAACATGCCCATCAAGAAAATATATGCGAGCCCAGTTATTAGAACGATAGAGACTGCCGAGATAGTCTCTAAAATCTTAGGAATATCCTATGTTATTGATGAACGTCTTTATGAGATAGACCTCGGTAAATTGGTTGGAATGCGATACGAAGAAATAATCAGAGAACATGGTAACCTATTTCTAAAATTTTATACTGAACAAGACCCTACTCTGACTGACTATGGTGTAGAAACCTTTTCATCCGTCAAGTGTCGAATGAATAGTCTCCTGGACGAAATAAGGAGGACGTATTCAAATGAGAATGTTTTAATGATCACACATTTGGATCCAATAAAAGCTGCCATCTCCGCCTTGCTTAACCTGGAAGCGGAGGCATTATATCGATGGCATATTCGGAATGCTTCTCTCACGATTCTTAAAAATGAAGGCAATCTGTTTACCGTGTTTGGTGTAAACGTGATGTGCACAGATCGCTACTTGAATGACTAAATTCAGTCGATTACTGGAAAAGTGTGCTGCTAAAAGTTCTATGTTCTGTTTATTCATTCCATGTATCAAATCCCAATAGTTATTCTAATGACACCAACCCTAGTAAAACCGCCGCTTATAACGAATTATATTAGGTAGCTGAGCATAGACAATAAGTGGCCAAATTTTTACGTATTTTTGGCGAGATGCTTTTTTCGAATCTGGTGCTGCAAGCTTTACTTTTGAATATAGTAGTTGGAGCATCTTTTATCGATCCTGCGTATGCACATTTTTCACATCTTCCCCATTACAACGGAGGTGGTTTAGGCATAGGCAAGTACTATGTCTATCAGGCCATGGATCCCGAATATACGCCCACAAATCAGCCTGCTCAAATAAGCATTAGTATACAGGACTACGATGGAAATGACGTAAATACACGGCTAATGACTATGGTCGAGATTTATTCGGAAAGAACTGGGGAAAGGATAGCAACCTATCCTTGGACGATGAGGACTTTTGGTGACTTTTATCTCTATCATACCTTCGATGAGGTTGGAAACTATCAGATAGTATTGAGTATTTTTGACAGCTACGGTAAGACTCCCCCTCAGGTCGGAACTAGTAGCCCTCCAAGGGATATTTTAAGTAACAACCAGGATTGTAACTGCGACAGGGGTGTATTTAATATCTCTGTGACGAACTCATTCGGAGATATTTTTGTCACTGCAGTGTTTATTGGTGTATTTGGAATAGTTATTGTCTTCGGGATTGTGCTAGTTATGACTTATCGAAACCAAAAACGGAATGCAGAGGCCCGCGCAAAAAGCGAAAGCAAATTCGTGCTAAAATATGCCATTATGCTTCTTGCGATAGCTGCAGGCTTTGTACACCTCGCGGTATATGCAGAACATGGATCGCTAAGGATTGAGTACAGTATATTTTTACTTGTAGCAGGAGCATGTCAATTCGCATATGGTATGTTATACACCCTCCTTACAGTATCTAATAGGCAAATGAATTTTAACAATATGCAATTTGCATTGGTATACTACAAAAAGACTCTAATTCTTAATCTATTTGGACTCATAGGCACCAGCGTTCTGCTTGGTTTGTATATCTATTCAGTTGTACTGCCACCACCCCTATCTCCGAATAAAGTTCCTGAGAATATTGATTTGGGAGGTGTTATGGATAAGATTCTAGAAGCTAGTCTAATTCTAGGAATCGTTTATCTTATGAAATGGGAAAAAAGGCAATTAAGGGCAAACCTGTTACACGAAGCTTGAATCACTTGCTTAGCAGTAATCTCAATACTTTCTGTCCAATATCTGTCAAAACATATTTTGTACAAAGTGCTCTGCACGACTTTGCGGGACCTCTGCAAAATTAATTGTATGTTCGGCAGCCAATTGAAAAACCTTAAATATCATTTGTTAACCTTTATGAGGCAAGATAGGGTAAGTTAGATAATGGTATCCAAATCAAGCTTTAATATATGGCTAATAGTGCTAATAGTTTTCCCACTCGTTGGACTGCTAATCAGCCTGACAATAGGTCATGCTTTTGCCCAGGAACCTTCTACGGCTTACCTAAACAGAAGAGTGGAAATTTGGGCACTATTCTATAGAGGTATGGTAGCTGCATTTGTTGTGGGTGCGTTGGTACAAGGAGCTATAGTTTATGTAGCTTGGAGGTTCAGAGAATCCAATAAGAAAAATAAACCTCATACATCTGTGGAGGATGTTCATCATTAGTTGAGTCATGCA
>JARBAU010000231.1 GCA_029237525.1 Nitrososphaerales archaeon
AATTGATTACGTTCCTGAAAAACTTCCATTTAGAGATGACGAAACGGGAACGATTGCCCAAGCGTTATCTGTAGTGTTAAAGGGCGCGAGACCATCTAATCTTCTTTTATTTGGTAAACCTGGCACTGGAAAAACTGCAGTGGTTAAAAATGTAACAAAGCGTCTTCTTGCAAAAGCAAGTGATCTGGGAATCGAGGTGTTGATGCCATTCATAAATGCAAAATCCGCAAATACAGGTTATAAAGTGCTGTATGAAATTGCTGAAAATATGGGTATTAACAAAGAAGAAAAAAAATTCCATGTGCACTTTACAGGTTTATCAATGGGTGAAGCAACGGATAGAATATTGGATTTTATAACAAACAAGAAAAAATTGCATGTTATCCTAATAATTGATGAAATTGATTCGTTAGTGGATAAAAATGGCGATGACATTTTATATAATTTTACGAGAGCAAATGAAAGAATTATTGGAGGATTCATTAGCTTGATTGGCATTTCCAATAGTCTTACATTCAAAGATAAACTTGATCCTAGGGTTAGAAGTAGTCTAAGTGAAGAGGAAATGGTATTTAATCCATATACTATAGAGCAATTGCAAAAGATCTTATTAAATAGAGCTAAAGTTGCGTTTAACGAGGATTGTATCTCAAATGCAGCCATAAACCTTTGTGCAGCTATAGCTGGAAGAGAAAATGGCGATGCTAGACGCGCAATTGATTTACTTAGAGTTGCTGCTGAAATTGCAGAAAGAGAAAGAGCACTTAAGGTTGAAGAAAAACACATTAGACTATCGCAAGAAAAAATCGAGAAAGATACAAATTATGAAATATTAAAAAATTCTACTACACATACTAAAATACTAATACTTGCGATTCTCAAATCCAAAAATGGAAATACTGGTGAAGTATACGAAATTTATTCGTCTTTTTGTACACAAATCCAACAGGAACCACTAACTCAGCGCCGTATAACTCAAATAATCAGTGAACTTGATCAGCTCGGTTTAATAAGGAGTGACGTAGTAAGCCAAGGCAGATACGGCAGATCTCAGAGAATTAAAGTTAGTATTCCATCAATTACTATCACTTCTGCACTAAGAGAAGATCAAATCCTCTCTACATTATTGTTTGCTCATTAAAATCCATTTGGAAAGGCCTAAGTGTAGCAAGATTAACTAGGATTGCAATACCTGGAGTTGGAACTATATTCATTGTACGCTGAAAATTGGTTTGTGCTTGCCATGCCCCAGAATTAACGATCAGTGTTCCTCGATAATTCTGAACGTCTATGACATGAACGTGTCCTGAATGAAATATGTCTGGGATTTCGGTTATTACCAACATATCGTCCTTTTCCGGGGCTATTGGAGTGTGTTCTCCATATATTGGTGATAAGTGTCTTGCCTTAAGTAATACTTTCATTGCTTCTGCAGGTTTTGAGTATGTCAAACCAGGCGTAGTAGCTATGATGTCATCTAAACCCTGTCCGTGATACATTAGTACCTTGACACCATTTAATTCAATAAGACTGGGATTTCCAAGCATAGTGAAATTATTCAATGAATACAACTTGTTAGAATCATTTCTTGGAATAGCAGGTTGTGGAAGAGCTCTTCTACCTGGATCGTGATTTCCAGGGATTATAAATACTTTGATATGTTTTGGAATTTTGGTAAGTAAATCAATTGCATGTATAATTTGTTTATCTGTATTTGTCTCAAATAATTCTTTATCCTGATGCGGAAATATTCCAATACCATCAATTAGATCTCCTGCTATACATAGAAATTTGATCTTCTTTATTATATCGTCCGAATCAGAAGAGAGCCAAATTAAAAATTTAATAAATTCTCTTTCCATAAAATATCTGCTTCCGACATGCAGGTCAGAAATCAATACTACATAGTTCTCAGATTTTGATCTGGTAGGTAGATGATCTGGAATATCTGGAGAAACTATATTTTTTATAACAAAACTATGCATTGCTTTATTGTTCTGGTTCTCAAGTTCTAACATGACCATTTGATCAAGA
>JARBAU010000232.1 GCA_029237525.1 Nitrososphaerales archaeon
GTATCTTTATTAGCAGGGGCAGATTTACAATTCTTTGAAGCTTCAGCTGTATTAACCATATTTACTATAGGAGAATACCTAGAAAGCAGAGTTATTAAAACTACCACAGAATCGATAAGGAATCTGCTTGCACTAAAGCCTAGGAATGCAACAGTAATTAGGAATGGTAAGGAAGAAGTAATTGATGCTGATGTTATAACTGTAGGAGACATCGTTGTAGCAAAACCAGGAGAAAAAATTGCTACTGACGGCCAAATTGTATATGGACAGTCATCTGTAGATGAATCTATGATAACTGGAGAGTCAATTCCTGTCAACAAAAGTGTTGGTGAGAAAGTTATTGGAGGTACTATCAACAACAATGGTTATCTTCAGTTTAAGGCGTCAGCTGTTGGAAGACATACTGTACTTGCAAGTATAATTGATATGGTCAAAAAGGCAAGACTTTCAAAAGCACCAGTTCAAAGGCTTGCCGATAGAGCCGTTAGGTATTTCATACCTATCGTACTATCTATTGCTTTTGCCTCTTCACTGTACTGGTTATTTGTAGCTCATGAGTCTATTCCTTTTGCCATAACCGTTTTTGCTACAGTTCTTGTAGTGTCCTGCCCATGTGCTTTAGGTATTGCTACACCATTGGTAATATCTTTAGGAATAGATAGGGCAGCAAGAGATGGCATATTGATAAAGGGTGGACAGTACCTTGAGAAGTTATCGTCGATAGACACTGTCGTATTTGACAAGACAGGAACCCTTACAACTGGCAAGCCAGAAGTCACAGACGTAATTCCAACTGACAATTACAATGAATTTGAGTTATTGCAGCTAGCGTCTTCAGCTGAAGCAAAATCAGAACACCCAATAGCACAAGCCATAGTCAAAAAGACATCTGAACAATCAATACCTACGCTTAGCGTATCAGATTTCAACTCGATATCTGGCCATGGAGTTGTAGCGTCTTACTTGCAAAACAAAATCTTTGTTGGTAGTCCCAAGGAGCTCACTAACAATTACAAAGACAGCAATTGCAATGATCTCGTAGAAACGTTACCAGATAAAATACATTCAAAAATGCTTGATTTAGAGGATGAAGGTAAAACAGTAGTCACTGTATATTTGGAAAACAAATTAGTCGGTCTAATAGCAGTAGCTGACACGATAAGAGAGAATTCAAAGTATGTGATTGATGAAATTAAAAATACCAATATCAATATAATACTTATGACTGGTGATAATCAAAGAACTGCAAATACAATTGCCAACAAATTAGGTATAAAAAATGTTTTAGCTCAGGTCTTACCAGAAACAAAAGCTGAAGAAATCAAAAAACTCCAAATTCAAGGCAGGGTGGTTGCAATGATAGGTGACGGGATTAATGATGCACCAGCATTGACACAATCAGATATAGGGTTTGCCATGGGTTCTGGTACTGATGTTGCAATGTCAGCAGGGCACATAATACTGATGAAAAGTGATTTGCAATCTGTTCTTTCTGCATTCAAGATAGGCAAGTATTCATTAAATAAAATAAAACAAAATCTAGCCATATCATTTGCTTACAATGTCATAACAATATCTATAGCTGCAGGATTATTCTATAATGTAACAAATTCTCTTGTACTTACACCCGGCTTTGCTGCACTTGGATGGATAATTAGCGACTCTGCTGTATTTGGAAACTCTCTATTGACAAGAAAATTTGCCACATAATTGATATGTAGTTATATCTTGTTCAGGACTCTTCAATTATCTATTGTTTGAGTCATTGCATAATCTGATAAGATTAGGAAACATATTGATAGATTTTCAATGATGAGCCAAAACTTTCTGGTGCTACCATATTGATAATGACAGATGGCTTTGACAGGAGGAGATCATCACTACACCTAGAATGAATAACTATCAATATGTCAATGGTTGTAAAAGCAATAGGCTGAGACTGAATCATTTATCTCTGTTGACCAGTACTTATTAGTATGTTTGTGAAGGTGATGATGCATAACCTGTTTGAGATGATCATTATAATTAGACTCTCCTAATTCCTTGATTCTCTTAGATGCAAATTTAGGCTTGTATCTTCCAAGCAATATCGAATTTCCAACTACTGTTACAGAGCTCATTGCCATTGCTAAACCTGCAACCATGGGAAGCCATCCAAATATACCAATGCCAAAAATAGGTACTAGTACACCGGCAGCTATTGGTATCAATCCAGTGTTATATGCAAATGCCCAGAATAGATTTTGTTTTATTTTGGCTACTGTTTTCCTTCCTAAATCAAGTGCAATAACAACATCTCTTAGGTCATCTTTTATTAATACTATACCACCTGTCTCTTTAGCAACGTCGGTTCCTGAACCTAATGCAATTCCCAAATCGCTTTAGACCTTTAGTATAGATAACCACATATATCACAGACATTAGCAATGCAGAAGCGAATATTTCAATGCCAATTATTAATGGGATTGGATAAGCATAATTTGGAGCATTTGCCCCCAAGTTCGCTTGATTTCCTATTAGATATTTCACAAAAAGACTTCCTAGCAGAGCGCCTAGTATTTCGGCAGTAAAGTAATAAAGTAACTAAATTTTTGTTATGTGTTTAGTAATTAGAAAACCTACTGAAACTGCAGGATTGAAATGAGCCATTGATATTTTTCCAAATAAATATACTCCTACTGCAACTCCGATAAATGGAGCAAATGCAATAAAAGGAATACCTAACCTTCCATTCAGCCTAGCATCAATTACCACTGAACCTGTTGCAAGAACTACTACTATGAATGTCCCAATAACCTCGGCAAAAAAACTTTTTTGGTTAGGAGTTAACCCTCTTATTATCTTCTCAAGTATAGTTTTCTGTTTCAATCCAAAGGTCTCACCCACGTACACATACACTCAAGTAAGCGAACGATCAATAACCAAACGAGATACGTATATCAAGAAAAAATGATCTAACGATCTGCTTCCTTAGCCAGTTTTGTAATCAACCCTTTTACTCTATCTTCAATTTCATCCCTAATCTCTCTAACCCTTTCTATTGATTGGCCCTTTGGATCTTCTATTCCCCAGTCTAGCAGATTAGGAACAAACATAGTTGGACACCAATCCTTTTCCATACATCCCATGTTGACTATTTTTGATGAATTTCTCATCATATCCTCGGTAATATCCTTAGGCCTCTGCTTGCTAATGTCTATACCCACTTCTTTCATCACTTCTATTGCGATTGGATTGATTTCAGAAGTTGGTTTAGTTCCAGCACTTAATGGTTCATAGTCTTCTGGAGCATACTTTCTAAAAAAGGCCTCAGCCATCTGACTACGGCCTGCAAGTTTTTGATTAATAACCAAATACTTGTTAAAGTAATCACAAATGAGTAATAATCATTTTTTTGTCTTCCAGAACATCGGCTAATTTTTTAGACGAAGTCATACCTGCAATGATACGAATTCTATCTTTAGATGTCCCAAAATATTCTGCTAGCTTCGCAATAAGTTCCCTATTTGCTTTATTCCTTTCCGGCTTGGACTTTAATGCTATTGTTATAGCATTTCCATTAACAAAAATTTTTCCGTTTGAATTGAATTTAACAAAAATACTATATCTCAAGTGATTACCTTCCAATAATGACGCTTAATTTGAGCCATAAAACTTGATAGTATTTTCTTTGACTCGTATATGCATAAGGCTTTCTGAACTGTTGCTGCTATCCTGAAGTTTAGAATGCCAAAAAAGATTTATGGACCACTCCAATCAAAGGGAAAATGTTTACTTGATCTCCCTTTTCTTGTCCATTTGAAGCCCAATGCATCAGCCTCATCAGCAAGAGATCTTCCCATGTCGCGACTGCTCCTGGTCCTACTTCACTACCAGGTGGATTAATAGTTTGAACTCGTTTGCCTGGAGGTGTAGTAGGTCCAGTTAGTGCTTCAGCTCTTGCTAGAACTCTACCAGGTATCTCTGCACTCCAATAAGATAGATCGTCTGCAAGTTCAAATTTAATAGGTGCATATTCGATTCCGCGAACTTCTCCTAAAAGCTTTGCAAATTCAGCCATAAAACCACCGGCCTTCCCACTGAATATCATATTGAGAGCTTCTCTCTGTTGTTCGTTGGCTTTCTCATCAAAAAAGATTGCCACATTAAGCTTTGTTTTCCCATCGCCCGCCCAGATATTCCCTTTAAAGCTATCTAGGACTAGTACGTTTAAGCCATCAAGAATTGTTTCTCCATAACTACCTCGATTTATATGATATACCATAATACCATCACAGTCTTCATATGTAGGAGTCTGAGCAAATGTGCATGGACATGGTATATTACATTTACAAACGTCAAACCAGTCTCCTGAAACCTTCCATTTGGGAATAGTGTTAGTATTTGTGGTGGCAGTAGTTGTTGCTGTGGATGAAGCTGTTGATGTTGCAGCCATATCACCTTATAATTTATCTGATATTTTAGCTTTGTATCTCTAAAGGTATATGAAAAGATACCTAAGGATTCCAATTTTTCTTTATCGACATTTTTGAAGCTAATATTACAATTCCTCAATTGCCTTGATATGACAAGTATTTTATGATATTTGAGATTTATCATACAGTCAATTGTGTGGTTATTCATACTGGTTATTGTTACATGGTATTCCTTTTGTCAGAAACTCTTTTTTAGACAGACATCCAAAAATAAAATGATGTCAATTCCTACGAGAGAAGTTAAGGACTATGGTATCCTGGTATATGGAAGCCCTCAGGGTTATCTGACAAATAGATCACAAATACAACTATCTGGTGCTGATGGCAAAACCATTGCATTTTTGAGGTTCAACGACCCAGGAATGTTCTTTGAAAATGATTCACTTCTCGGGGATATAAATTCTAATGCATCTACCAAGCTCCATGTTTCAAAGTGTGTTAGATATACTTAGAAATGAAAGTCCAGTTTACATATACTGGGCACAAAATAGGGGATTTCTTTCTACATCAAGTGAACCTGTGGGAGAAGGAGAAAGTTAGTTCTCAAATCCAGCGACTCTATTTTTGAACGTAGCAACTCTACAAACTTAGCAATTGTTACAACATAGATCTGGTTTGCCCGCGAA